>NZ_RXRN01000026.1:0-59605 GCF_003986875.1 Enterobacter sp. WCHEn090032 | reverse complement strand
GCGCCTCGCCCCGGCCTTACGGAAACGCTTCGGCGATTTACAGCCGGACCAGGGTATCGCTGTAAGTCATTAATTTTGCTGAAGCAACGTTCATCGCTTCAGGTAAAAAATTACTGGGGATTCCCCAGCCCACAGGGAGAGGGAGAAAACACTAAAAAACGGTAACCCAGGTTACCGTTTTGCTTTTATTCCGGCAGCGTCCAGTCCCCGTCGTTGAGCGGGCGCTGCATAATCACCGTATCCCGCCAGTCGCCTTTCTTGTATCCCACGCTGCGCAGCTGTCCGACAATCTCGAAGCCATGCTTTTTATGCAGGCGCAATGAGCCGGCATTATTATTGCCGTCTCCCACCACGGCAATCATCTGCCGCCACGGGCCTTGCTCACAGCGTGCGATCAACGCAGACATTAATGCCGAGCCAAAACCGCGCCCGGTGATGCTGGCGTCCACATAAATCGACTCTTCCAGGGTATAGCGGTAAGCGTGTCGCGGCCGGTAAGGGGTGGCGTAGCAATAGCCGACCACAATGCCGCGATACAGCGCAATTAACCACGGTAACCCGTTGTCAGCCACGCTGTTCATGCGATGACGCATTTCATCGATGGTGGGGGGAACTTCTTCAAAGGATGCGCGCCCGTGAAGCACATGCCAGGCATAGATGGCGGCGATGGCATGCACATCATCGGGAAGGGCGTCGCGCACTTCCAGTTCGGTCTCGGATAAAACATCAACAGCCGACATGATGTGCCTGCTCCTCGTGATAGAAAGCCGGAGAAACGTTTCTCCGGCGACAGGCAGTTACTCTATTACGATTAAGTAGCGCTTAACAATCTCTCAAATTTGGCTGTATGAATTAATCAGACGCTTGCGTTATGCGCTGCTCCGCGTCTGCGCTCTCTTGCCAGTATTTCTTCCGCGTTGTTTTACCGATGCCGGGATTCATGCTGTTTGTAGGGTCATTCTCGCGATAAAACTGCTTAAGTGCGTCCGGGGCTTTATAAAGATGCCCGACGTTGTGTTCCGCAGGATATTGTGCGCCGCGTTCACGCAACAGGGCGAGCATCTGCTCCTTCAGCGCGTGCGCGTCGACCCCTTTTTTGACAATGTAGTCCTGATGGAAGACATAACACATAAAGTGGCCGTAATAGAGTTTATGCACCAGTTTGCTGTCAATTTCCGGCGGCAGGTGTTCAAACCACTCGGTGTCATTACGGCGCAGAGCGATATCCAGCGCCAGAATATCTTCTACCTCTTCGGAATGTACCGCCTGATAACGGATGGCGGCACCTGCGGCGGCAAAACGGTGCAGGAACGCTTTGCTGCCCTCTTCAGGCGTACAGGCAAAGAAATCCCCCTCGGCGGTTTTAAAGAATTCGCTCAGCCAGGACTGCGCTTCGGCAATCCCGTCCCCGGCCATTTTTAACAGCAGATGATGCTCGTACTTATCGCGCCAGGTTTTCATCCGCTCCGGTAAATGTGCCGGGAAAACGTTGCCCAGTTTCTGCATAAAGCGGTCGGTGAAGTGCGGTTTAAACAGGGGCACTTTCTCCAGCATCGCGTCGGTGCGGCCCTTCATGGTGAAGAAGAACGGCATTTTGTCGGTGCCGAGCTTGTCAATCATCAGGAACGTATCTTTGCCGTAACGCTCGGCGATGTCGTAAATGTCCCGGTGCATATACTCGCCCGCCACCGGCAGGTGCGTGAATTCGCCCAGAATGTGGCGGCGGATCGCCGTCAGCACATCCGGCTGATTGGTCCCGATGTAAAACACCTGCTGTTTTTTCTCGGCCGGGAAGGTGTCGAGACGCACCGCGAACACCGCCAGCTTGCCCGCGCAGCCGGAGGATTCAAACAGGCGATCCGGGTCGGCGTTGTAGCGCGCCGGCGTATCAGCATTGATATCCCGCACACGGGTCACGTAGTCGTGATCGTGTGCATGACGGCCGTCGTGCTGAACGTCTTCATCCTTCACGCGATCGTCGTCGAGCTTGCTGAGGATCTGCTCCGGCGTGACGCCAAGATCGATACCCAGATGGTTAACCAGCGTTAGCTTGCCGTTTTCATCGATACGGGCAAACAGGGACATCTCGGTATAGGCGGGGCCGCGCTGCACCAGCGAGCCGCCGGAGTTATTGCAGATCCCACCGACCACCGAAGCGCCAATACAGGAGGAGCCGATCACCGAGTGTGGTTCGCGGCCCAGCGGCTTAAGCGCTTTTTCGAGGGAGTAGAGCGTCGTGCCGGGGAAGGCGAGCACCTGCTCGCCTTTATCCAGCAGGTGCAGTTTGTCGAGGCGCAGGGTGCTGATGATCACAATGTCACGGTCGTAATCGTTGCCGTTCGGCGTTGAACCTTCAGTCAGCCCGGTGTTGGCCGCCTGCATTAAAATAATCTTGTCCGCGGCGACGCAGGCGCTCAGCACGCGCCACAACTCCAGCAGCGTGCCGGGGAAAACCACCGCCAGCGCCTCGCCCTGGCCGGAGCGGAAGCCCTTGCGGTAGCGGGCAGTTTTCGCCGGGTCGGTAAGCAGGTGAGAGGAGCCAACCAGGCGCGACAGTTCGTTAATAAAAGCCGTGTTATCGTTTGTTCGAACAGAAGACATTTTCCACTCCTTGTGGTGGGGCAAATTTCTCGCTGTAAAGCATAGCGCGATTAACTGTTAAGCGGTCGAGTATTCACGAGAAAAATCAGAGAATAACCCTGCAACGTTCAGAGGGTTTGTGGCACACTGCGCTTTTCGCACGGTATGGCCGAGATCGTCCGGCGGTTATTGATGAGAGAGTAAAACGACATGAAATGGCTATGTTCTGTAGGTGTCGCCGTCAGCCTGGCGCTGCAACCTGCGCTGGCAGAGGATTTGTTTGGTAACCATCCGCTCACGCCTGAAGCCCGGGACGCGTTTGTCACGGAATTGCTCAAGAAAATGACGGTCGATGAAAAGATCGGCCAGCTGCGTCTGATCAGCGTCGGTCCGGATAACCCAAAAGAGGCGATCCGCGAGATGATCAAAGACGGGCAGGTTGGCGCCATCTTTAATACCGTCACCCGTCAGGATATCCGCAAGATGCAGGATCAGGTGATGGATCTCAGTCGCCTGAAAATTCCACTGTTCTTCGCCTATGACGTGGTACACGGCCAGCGTACCGTCTTTCCCATCAGCCTTGGCTTAGCCTCCTCGTTTAACCTCGACGCGGTGAAAACCGTGGGGCGCGTATCGGCTTATGAAGCCGCGGACGACGGCCTGAACATGACCTGGGCACCGATGGTGGATGTCTCGCGCGATCCGCGCTGGGGCCGCGGCTCGGAAGGCTTCGGTGAAGATACGTATTTAACCTCCACGATGGGCAAAACCATGGTGGAAGCGATGCAGGGCAAGAGCCCGGCGGATCGCTACTCGGTAATGACCAGCGTCAAGCACTTCGCGGCCTATGGCGCAGTGGAAGGCGGTAAAGAGTACAACACCGTCGACATGAGCCCGCAGCGTCTGTTTAACGACTACATGCCGCCGTACAAGGCAGGGCTCGATGCGGGCAGCGGCGCGGTGATGGTGGCGCTTAACTCACTCAACGGCACGCCAGCGACGTCTGATTCCTGGCTACTGAAAGACGTGCTGCGCGACCAGTGGGGCTTTAAGGGCATCACGGTGTCTGACCACGGCGCGATTAAGGAGCTTATTAAACACGGCACCGCCTCCGACCCGGAAGATGCGGTGCGCGTGGCGCTCAAGTCCGGCATTAACATGAGCATGAGCGACGAGTACTACAGCAAATACCTGCCGGGTCTGGTGAAGAGCGGCAAGGTCACGATGGCGGAGCTGGACGATGCCACGCGTCACGTGCTGAACGTGAAATACGATATGGGGCTGTTTAACGATCCTTACAGTCACCTGGGTCCGAAAGGGTCTGACCCGGCAGATACCAACGCCGAAAGCCGTCTGCACCGCAAAGAAGCGCGTGACGTGGCGCGCGAAAGCCTGGTGCTGCTGAAAAACCGCCTTGAGACGCTGCCGCTGAAAAAATCCGGCACCATTGCCGTGGTAGGCCCGCTGGCCGACAGCAAGCGCGACGTCATGGGCAGCTGGTCTGCCGCAGGCGTGGCTGACCAGTCCGTGACCGTGCTGACCGGGATTAAGAGCGCCGTGGGTGATAACGCGAAAGTGCTGTATGCCAAAGGCGCCAACGTCACCAACGATAAAGACATCGTGACCTTCCTCAACCAGTATGAGGAAGCGGTGAAGGTCGATCCGCGCACGCCGAAGGAGATGATTGACGAGGCGGTGAATACCGCGAAGCAGTCTGACGTTGTTGTCGCGGTGGTGGGCGAAGCGCAGGGGATGGCGCACGAAGCCTCCAGCCGAACGGACATCACCATCCCGCAGAGCCAGCGCGATCTGATCGCTGCCCTGAAAGCCACCGGCAAGCCGCTGGTGCTGGTGCTGATGAATGGTCGTCCGCTGGCACTGGTGAAAGAGGACCAGCAGGCTGACGCCATTCTGGAAACCTGGTTCGCCGGTACCGAAGGCGGTAACGCCATCGCCGACGTGCTGTTTGGCGATTACAACCCGTCGGGCAAGCTGCCGATGTCCTTCCCGCGCTCTGTCGGGCAGATCCCGGTTTACTACAGCCACCTGAACACCGGCCGTCCTTACAATGCCGACAAACCGAACAAGTACACCTCCCGTTACTTCGACGAAGCTAACGGCCCGCTGTATCCGTTTGGTTACGGTCTGAGCTACACCACCTTCAAGGTCTCTGACGTGAAAATGTCGGCGCCAACCCTGAAGCGTGACGGCAAGGTCACCGCCAGCGTTGACGTGACCAACACCGGCAAGCGCGAAGGGGCGACGGTGATCCAGATGTACGTTCAGGATGTTACGGCCTCCATGAGCCGTCCGGTGAAACAGCTGCGCGGCTTCGAGAAAATCACTCTGAAACCTGGCGAAACCAAAACCATCAGCTTCCCGATTGACGTGGACGCGCTCAAGTTCTGGAACCAGCAGATGAAATACGATGCGGAACCGGGCAAGTTTAATGTCTTTATCGGCGTGGATTCCGCCCGCGTAAACCAGGGCGAATTCGAGCTGCTGTAACCTTTCCTGCCTTTGCATCCCCCGACTTCCGGGGGATGCGTCTTACCTTATGCTAAAAAGGCATTTTGCCGGGTAAATCCGCCGTTTTAAGCTACGCTTTTCTCTCAAGCCTCTGAAAAAGGCGATAAAAAAATGAGGACAGCGGAATGACGATTAAAACGGGGATGGTAGCTTCTGTGGCGCTACTCGCAGCGCTAAGCCTGCCGCTACAGGCGGCGGAGCCGGTAAAAGTGGGCTCAAAGATCGATACCGAAGGCGCGCTGCTTGGCAATATTATTCTGCAGGTGCTGGAAAGCCACGGCGTGAAAACTGTCAATAAAGTTCAGCTCGGCACCACGCCCGTCGTACGCGGCGCGATTACCTCCGGCGAACTGGATATCTACCCGGAATACACCGGCAACGGGGCATTCTTCTTCAAAGATGAAAACGATCCGGCATGGAAAAACGCCAACGCCGGGTATGAAAAAGTCAAAAAACTCGACGCGGAACAGAACAAACTGGTCTGGCTGACGCCGGCCCCGGCTAACAATACCTGGACTATCGCCGTACGTAAGGACGTGGCGGAGAAAGGTAAACTGACCACGCTTGCGGATCTCAGCCGCTACCTGAAAGAGAAGGGCGACTTTAAGCTGGCGGCGTCCGCGGAGTTTATCGAGCGGCCTGATGCGCTGCCGGCGTTTGAAAAAGCCTATAACTTCAAGCTTGACCAGGCGCAGCTGCTCTCGCTGGCGGGCGGCGATACCGCGGTGACCATCAAAGCTGCGGCGCAGCAAACCTCCGGCGTTAACGCCGCAATGGCTTACGGCACCGACGGCCCGGTCGCGGCGCTCGGCCTGCAAACCCTGACCGATCCAAAAGGCGTTCAGCCGATTTACGCCCCGACCCCCGTTGTGCGCGAGGCGGTGCTGAAAGCGTACCCGGACATTGCAGAATGGCTCAAACCGGTCTTCGAAAAGCTGGATGAAAAAACGCTGCAGCAGCTGAATGCCAGCATTGCCGTCGAGGGGCTGGATGCCAAAAAAGTGGCCGCCGACTTCCTGAAACAACAAGGGCTTGTGAAGTAACGGGAAAGGGCTGTGCCGATAAAATGTCATAACCGCGTACTGCTGCTGTTGGCCTGCGTGGCCATCGCGGCAGTCGCGCTACCGTTTGTGAATGTCGCCCCTAACCGCCTGATGTCGGGGGAAGGAAAAGCGCTCTGGCAGATCTGGTCATTTACGCCGTGGTGTCTGGCGTCGGCGCTCGGCGCGTGGGTGATCCTTTCTCTCTGGCAGGGGCGCACGGCGCAGTGGCTGACGCTGCTCCTCGCTGAAGGGCTGTTTATCATCCTGTTCTGGGGAGCCGGGCTGGCGGCAACGCATATGACGTCGGCGGAAAGTCCGCTGGCGAGAACCACGGTGGGCAGCGGCCTCTGGCTCTGGCTGGCGCTGTGTCTGCTGGCCTGCAGCGACGCCATTCGTCGACTCATCGCAAGTAGCGTCTGGCGCTGGGTACTTAATGCGCAGATATGGTGTATTCCCTTATTTCTGCTGTTCAGCGGTGAGCTGAACAACCTTTCGCTGTTAAAAGAGTACGCTAACCGACAGGAGGTGTTTGATGATGCCCTGGCGCAACATCTGACCCTTCTTTTCGGCACGCTCTTTCCGGCGCTCCTGCTCGGGATACCTCTGGGCATGTGGTGCTATCGCCATCCTTCACGTCAGGGCGGTATTTTTGCCGTGCTTAACGTTATCCAGACCATCCCTTCCGTCGCGCTGTTTGGTCTGCTGATTGCCCCGCTGGCCGGGCTGGTGAAGTCGTTTCCCGCGCTGGGAACGCTGGGCATCGCCGGAACGGGGTTAACGCCTGCCCTGATCGCGCTGGTGCTGTATGCGCTGTTGCCGCTGGTGCGCGGTGTGGTCGCGGGCTTAAGCCAGGTCGCCCCGGATGTGCTGGAAAGCGCCCATGCGATGGGAATGAGCGCGCGGCAGTGTTTCTGGAAGATCCAGCTGCCGCTGGCGCTGCCCCTGCTGCTGCGCAGCCTGCGGGTGGTGGCGGTACAAACCGTTGGTATGGCGGTCATCGCGGCGCTGATTGGCGCGGGGGGATTTGGTGCGCTGGTCTTCCAGGGGCTGCTGAGCAGTGCTCTGGATCTGGTGCTGTTGGGTGTGGTACCCACGATTGCGCTGGCGGTTGTTGTCGACGCCCTGTTTGCCTTATGGCTCGCGCTGCTCGGGAGAAGAGCCAATGATTGAATTTCTTGATGTCAGTAAAACCTTTGCCGGCCGCCCGGCCGCGAGCCATCTGAACCTGAACTTTGCCGAGGGGGCGTTTTCGGTGCTGATTGGCACCTCCGGGTCGGGAAAATCCACCACGCTGAAGATGATCAACCGGCTGGTTGAGCATGACAGCGGGATGATCCGCTTTGCCGGGGAAGAGATCCGCAGCCTGCCGGTGCTGGAGCTGCGTCGCCGGATGGGATACGCCATTCAGTCTATCGGCCTGTTTCCGCACTGGACGGTGGCGCAGAACATTGCCACCGTACTACAGCTGGAGAAATGGTCGCGGGCCAACATCGCCGACCGGGTTGATGAACTGATGGCGCTGCTGGGGCTGGAGCCCGCGCTGCGTGACCGCTATCCGCATCAGTTATCCGGGGGCCAGCAGCAGCGCGTGGGCGTGGCGCGCGCGCTGGCGGCCAATCCGCAGGTACTGCTGATGGATGAACCCTTTGGCGCGCTGGATCCGGTGACGCGCGGGGCGCTGCAGGCAGAGATGACCCGCATTCACCGTATTCTCGGACGCACGATCGTGCTCGTGACGCACGACATTGATGAAGCCCTGCGTCTGGCTGACCATCTGGTGCTGATGGATCATGGCGAGGTGGTGCAGCAGGGCTCGCCACTTGAGCTATTAACATGGCCGAAGAACGATTTTGTGCGCGAATTTTTTGGCCGCAGCGAGTTGGGTGTCAGGCTGCTCTCCCTGCGGACGGTCAGTGACTATATGCGTCGGGAAGAGATGCCGGTGAGCGGCGAGCCATTACAGGAGCAGATGAGCCTGCGGGATGCCCTCTCCGCGTTTGTCGCGCGCCAGTGCGAGGTATTACCCGTTTCGGATGCCCGGGGGGCGCCATGCGGTACCTTACATTTTCGCGATCTGCTGGCAGGGGAGGTGGCGCGTGAAGGCTCTGCGTGATCCGCTCCTCTGGCTGGTAGCGCTTTTTGTCGCCTTACTGTTTCTGATGCCCCACAGCGCGGCGCTGTTTAGTACGCTGTTCCCCGGGCTGCCGCGGCCGGTGTATCAGCAGGAGAGCTTTGTTAATCTCGCCCTGGCGCATCTCTGGCTGGTGGCGCTCTCAAGCGCCATTGCGGTGGTGCTGGGCACCGGTGCCGGTATCGCGGTGACACGGCCTGCGGGGCGGGAGTTTCGTCCGCTGGTGGAGACCATTGCGGCCATAGGACAGACGTTTCCCCCGGTGGCGGTGCTGGCGATAGCGGTCCCGGTGATGGGCTTTGGGCAGCAGCCTGCCATTATTGCGCTGATTCTATATGGCGTATTGCCGGTGCTGCAGGGCACGCTGGCGGGCCTTGCGGCAGTACCTGCGTCCGTACTGAGCGTGGCGGAAGGAATGGGGATGAGTCGCGGCCAGCGGCTGCGCAAGGTTGAACTGCCGCTTGCGGCACCGGTTATCATTGCCGGGATCCGCACGTCGGTGATCGTTAACATCGGGACGGCGACCATTGCCTCTACGGTCGGTGCCAGTACGTTGGGAACGCCGATTATTATCGGCTTAAGCGGGTTTAATACAGCCTATATTGTGCAGGGGGCGGTGCTGGTCGCGCTGGCGGCAATTGTCGTCGATCGCGTTTTTGAGCGACTGGCGCAGTACCTCAGCCGACACCGCCACGAACAATAAACGAGTACCCTGCCAGCATCACGCCGCCGATGCCGCTTACGGCCATCAGGACAAAAAGGGTAATAACGGCCAGTTTGGTTGCCTTCATCATCTGCTCCTGTTGTTAACGGAACAATTATACGGTGAAGCGC
This sequence comes from Enterobacter sp. WCHEn090032, assembly GCF_003986875.1. Taxonomy (NCBI): domain Bacteria; kingdom Pseudomonadati; phylum Pseudomonadota; class Gammaproteobacteria; order Enterobacterales; family Enterobacteriaceae; genus Enterobacter; species Enterobacter sp. WCHEn090032. The sequence continues at coordinate 50,488 of NZ_RXRN01000026.1, read as the reverse complement.
AGCTGTTAATGAACCATTAAATGCCGTTATGGCTCATCCGGGCCAAGGGAATAAACCGGGTAACCACTCTCACGCCATTGCGCCAGCAGCTGTTGCTGGGTGGCGGACGGCACTTCGCCACACCAGACCAGCAGGGTCTGACCGTCGAAAAACTCAGGTCTGAGCTGTGCCAGGGAGTGCGCCAGGACGTCCACGCGCCAGCCTTTCTGGGTGGCAATCCACGCTTCCAGCCACAGGCGGGTGGTGTCGTGTACGTTCCAGCCGACCACCAGCGCATCTTTTCCGGCTTTGTTCTTCGCCGAGGCAAGGCAGACGGCAATGTAGTTGATCAGCACGCCGTCGAGCATACTGAGCAGTGCCTGCAAAGTAGACTGCTGGCACTGCAGGCGTCGACGCAGGGGAATAAACAGATGGGTGATCAGCGTCTGCGCCGGATAATCGCGACCCTGCTCTTTTATCCATCCGCGCAGGCGCTGCAGGTTGCCTGCCTGCAGGAGCCGCAGCAGGGTTTCCTGTTGTTCTCGCCAGCGGTGTTGCGTGTCAGGGTCGTCGTGGCTGAGGAGGGACTTCACTTTCCCGACCTGCACCCCGTTGTCGATCCAGCTTTTGATCTCACGGATCCGGTCGATATCGGCATCATTGAAAAGGCGGTGCCCACCGTCCGTTCTCTGCGGTTTGAGTAATCCATACCGTCGCTGCCACGCCCGTAGGGTAACGGGATTGATATCACAAAGGAGTGCCACTTCACCTATCGTGTAAAGCGCCATATTCGCCCCCTGGCTTACGCGTCCCCAGCTTAACTGTAGACCCAGTTTGCCGAACCAGGAAGAGTTGATTGATTTTTGAACAAACAATGCGAAGCATGCGCGATATTCAGAAAAAGGTGTGATAACGGACACGATTTTGCGCTTTTTTGGGATGCTTCAAAGAAAGTTCAGCCGTACCCGTGTATGTTACGCGTTTTTAGCGTGTGCGGTTTTGAGTATGTACGAGTTTAATCTGGTGCTGCTGTTGCTTCAGCAGATGTGCGTGTTTCTTGTCATTGCGTGGCTGATGAGTAAAACGCGCCTGTTTATCCCGCTGATGCAAGTCACCGTACGTCTGCCGCACAAATTCCTCTGCTATGTCGTATTTTCCATATTCTGCATTATGGGGACCTGGTTTGGCCTCCATATCGAAGACTCTATTGCCAATACGCGCGCTATCGGCGCGGTGATGGGCGGGCTGCTGGGCGGTCCGGTCGTCGGGGGGCTCGTCGGTTTAACAGGCGGGCTGCATCGTTATTCCATGGGCGGGATGACGGCCCTGAGCTGTATGATCTCGACGATCGTGGAAGGGTTGCTCGGCGGCCTGGTCCACAGCTACATGATTAAACGCGGCCGGCCGGATAAAGTCTTTAGCCCCCTGACCGCCGGGGCGATCACCTTTGTGGCTGAAATGGCGCAGATGGCGATCATTCTGCTGATTGCCCGTCCCTTCGACGATGCGCTGCATCTGGTCGGCAGCATTGCTGCCCCGATGATGGTCACCAACACCGTGGGCGCGGCGCTGTTTATGCGTATTCTCCTCGACAAGCGCGCCATGTTTGAGAAGTACACCTCAGCCTTTTCCGCCACGGCGCTGAAGGTTGCCGCCTCGACAGAAGGGATCCTGCGCCAGGGATTTAACGAAGAGAACAGCATGAAGGTGGCGCAGGTGCTCTACAAGGAGCTGGACATCGGCGCGGTGGCCATAACCGACCGTGAGCGGCTGCTGGCCTTTACCGGCACCGGGGACGATCACCATCTGCCGGGTAAACCCATCTCCTCAGCCTATACGCTGCGCGCCATTGAGACCGGCGAGGTGGTGTATGCCGACGGTAACGAAGTGCCGTACCGCTGTTCGCTGCATCCGCAGTGCAAGCTGGGTTCCACCCTGGTCATTCCGCTGCGCGGCGAAAATCAGCGGGTGATGGGCACCATCAAGCTGTATGAGGCGAAAAACCGTTTGTTCAGCTCGATCAACCGCACGCTGGGGGAGGGGATCGCCCAGCTGCTGTCAGCGCAAATCCTCGCCGGGCAATACGAACGGCAGAAGGCCCTGTTAACCCAGTCAGAAATTAAACTGCTGCATGCCCAGGTCAACCCGCATTTCCTGTTTAATGCGCTCAACACCCTCAAAGCGGTGATCCGCCGCGACAGCGATCAGGCCGCGCTGCTGGTACAGTTTCTGTCGACCTTTTTCCGCAAAAACCTGAAACGGCCTTCGGAGATCGTCACCCTTGCCGATGAGATTGAGCACGTTAATGCCTATCTGCAGATCGAGCAGGCGCGTTTCCAGTCGCGCCTGCAGGTGTCGCTCTCCGTTCCGGACGAGCTGGCGTATCAGCATCTCCCGGCCTTTACCCTGCAGCCAATCGTGGAAAACGCCATTAAACACGGTACGTCTCAGCTTTTGGGAACAGGGCAGATAACCATTGCCGCCAGCCGTTTCAATCACCATCTGGTGCTGGATATTGAAGATAATGCCGGGCTTTATCAGCCTTCCGCCTCCGGCGGTTTAGGGATGAGCCTGGTGGATAAACGCCTGCGCGCCCATTTTGGCGATGACTGCGGCATTACCGTCGCCTGCGAGCCTGACCGATTTACCCGTATTACCGTACGACTGCCGCTGGAGGAAAACGCATGTTAAGAGTGCTGATTGTGGATGACGAGCCGCTGGCACGGGAAAACCTGCGCGTTCTGCTGCAGGAGCAGCCGGATATAGAGATTGTGGGAGAGTGTGCTAACGCCATTGAGGCCATCGGCGCGGTACACAAACTGCGCCCGGACGTGCTGTTCCTCGATATTCAGATGCCCCGCATCAGCGGGCTGGAGATGGTCGGCATGCTCGACCCGGAGCATCGTCCCTACATCGTGTTTCTGACGGCGTTCGATGAATATGCCGTCAAAGCCTTTGAGGAGCACGCGTTTGATTATCTGCTCAAGCCGATTGAAGAGAAGCGTCTGGAAAAAACGCTCACCCGTTTACGCCAGGAGCGCACCGCGCAGGATGTCACCGTGCTGCCGGAAAACCAGCAGCCGCTGAAGTTTATCCCCTGCACCGGACACAGCCGGATTTATCTTTTGCAGATGGATGATGTGGCGTTTGTCAGCAGCCGCCTGAGCGGCGTATTTGTCACCAGCGCAGAAGGGAACGAAGGCTTTACCGAACTGACGCTGCGCACGCTGGAGAGCCGCACGCCGCTGATTCGCTGCCATCGTCAGTATCTGGTCAATATGGCGCACCTGAAAGAGATCCGGCTGGAAGATAACGGACAGGCCGAGCTGGTTCTGCGCGCCGGGCAAACCGTCCCGGTCAGCCGCCGCTACCTGAAGAGTTTGAAAGAGGCGATTGGGCTGTAAAACTGCTACACTGCGCGCCATTGCATCATCGACATTCGAAGGCTCTATGCTAAGTAACGATATTCTTCGTAGCCTGCGCTACACCCTGAAAGCGAACAATAACGATATGGTGCGCATTCTTGCGCTGTCGGACATGGAATCCACCTCTGCCGGTTTCGACACCTGGATGACCAAAGAAGACGAAGAGGGGTTTGTGCGCTGCCCTGACATTATTCTGTCAGGCTTCCTGAATGGTCTGATCTACGATAAGCGTGGCAAAGATGACTCTGCGCCAGAGCTGGCGCTGGAGCGTCGGGTGAATAACAATACGGTGCTCAAAAAACTGCGCATCGCATTCTCGCTGAAAACGGATGATATTGTGGCGATCATGACGGAGCAAAAATTCCGCGTCTCCGTGCCGGAAGTGACCGCCATGATGCGCGCCCCGGACCACAAAAATTACCGCGAGTGCGGCGACCAGTTTCTGCGTAATTTCCTGCGCGGGCTGACTCAGAGGGTGCATAACCCGAAGGCGTGATTTTTAGCCGGGTGGCGGCTTCGCCTTACCCGGCCTACAAAACCCGTAGGCCCGTGCAAGCGTAGCGCCGCCGGGCAAAAAAAAGCCGGAGACACTCTCCGGCTTTTTTGTTATTTCACCTGCTGACCCGGCTTCGCGCCTTCGTCAGGGCTTAGCAGGAAGATATCTTTCCCGCCAGGGCCTGCGGCCATCACCATCCCCTCAGAGATGCCGAAGCGCATTTTACGCGGTGCCAGGTTGGCGACCATCACAGTCTGACGGCCAATCAGCACCTGCGGATCCGGGTAGGCTGAACGGATGCCGGAGAAGACGTTGCGCTTCTCACCGCCCAGATCCAGCGTCAGGCGCAGCAGTTTGTCTGAGCCTTCCACAAATTCCGCGTTCTCAATCAGCGCCACGCGCAGGTCGACTTTAGCGAAATCATCAAAAGTGATGGTGTCCTGAATCGGATCGTCAGCCAGCGGGCCGGTTACCGGTGCCGCAGCCGCCTTCACCTCTTCCTTAGAGGCTTCCACCAGCGCTTCAACCTGTTTCATCTCAATGCGGTTGTACAGCGCTTTGAAGGTGTTCACCTTGTGGCCGAGCAGCGGCTGCTGGATAGCATCCCAGCTCAGTTCGGTGTTCAGGAACGCTTCGGCACGGGCTGCCAGCTGCGGCAGTACCGGCTTCAGCCAGGTCATCAGCACGCGGAACATGTTCAGACCCATGGTGCAGATGGCCTGCAGATCGGCATCACGGCCTTCCTGTTTCGCGACCACCCACGGAGCCTGCTCGTCCACATAGCGGTTGGCAACATCGGCCAGCGCCATGATTTCACGAATCGCTTTACCGAATTCACGGCTTTCCCAGGCTTCGCCAATCGCAGCGGCGGCATCGGTGAAGGTTTTATACAGCTCAGGATCGGCCAGTTCGGCAGAAAGCACGCCGTCAAAGCGTTTGGCGATAAATCCTGCGTTACGGGACGCCAGGTTCACTACCTTGTTAACGATGTCCGCGTTCACGCGCTGCACGAAATCTTCCAGATTCAGGTCGATATCGTCGATGCGCGAAGAGAGCTTCGCGGTGTAGTAATAGCGCAGGCTGTCCGCGTCGAAGTGGTTCAGCCAGGTGCTGGCTTTAATGAATGTCCCGCGGGACTTGGACATCTTCGCGCCGTTGACGGTTACGTAGCCATGCACGAACAGGTTGGTTGGCTTGCGGAAGTTGCTGCCTTCCAGCATGGCCGGCCAGAACAGGCTGTGGAAGTAAACGATGTCTTTGCCGATGAAGTGGTACAACTCGGCCGTGGAATCTTTCTTCCAGTATTCGTCGAAGCTGACGGTGTCGCCACGCTTGTCGCACAGGTTCTTGAAGGAACCCATGTAGCCGATTGGCGCATCCAGCCAGACGTAGAAATACTTGCCCGGTGCGTTCGGAATTTCGAAGCCGAAGTATGGCGCATCGCGGGAGATATCCCACTGCTGCAGACCGGATTCGAACCACTCCTGCATCTTGTTCGCCACCTGCTCCTGCAGCGCGCCGCTGCGGGTCCACGCCTGCAGCATTTCGCTGAAGGAGGGGAGATCGAAGAAGAAGTGCTCGGAGTCACGCATTACAGGCGTGGCGCCGGAAACCACCGATTTTGGCTCGATAAGCTCGGTCGGGCTGTAGGTCGCGCCGCACACTTCGCAGTTATCGCCGTACTGGTCCGGGGATTTACATTTCGGGCAGGTACCTTTGACGAAACGGTCCGGCAGGAACATGCCTTTTTCCGGATCGTACAGCTGAGAGATGGTGCGGTTTTTAATAAAACCGTTCTCTTTCAGACGGGTGTAGATAAGCTCCGACAGCTCGCGGTTCTCGTCGCTGTGCGTGGAGTGATAGTTGTCATAGCTGATGTCAAAGCCAGCAAAATCAGTTTGATGCTCCTGACTCATTTCGGCAATCATCTGCTCCGGGGAAATCCCCAGCTGCTGCGCTTTCAGCATGATCGGCGTACCGTGGGCATCGTCCGCACAGATGAAGTTAACCTCGTGGCCGCGCATTCGCTGGTAACGGACCCAGACATCAGCCTGGATATGCTCCAGCATGTGGCCGAGGTGGATTGAGCCGTTGGCGTACGGCAGTGCGCACGTTACCAGAATTTTCTTCGCGACTTGAGTCATAGTAGGCATTACTTCTTTCAACTGTGAAAAGGGTTTTTGATATTACCAAAAGGGGCATTATTAAGTAAGCACAAACCACGGCCTTTCAGGTAAACTTGTTCATCTAAGGTCTTATTCACAAGAACAAAGGAGTCGGGATGAGTTCTCAATCCCAGGCCAAATCACCGGAAGCCTTACGAGCAATGGTCGCCGGGACGCTGGCTAACTTTCAGCATCCAACCCTGAAGCACAATCTCACTACGCTGAAAGCGTTACATCACGTTGCCTGGCTGGACGACACGCTGCACATTGAGCTGCAGATGCCCTTCGTCTGGACCAGCGCCTTTGACGCGCTGAAAGAACAAACCAGCGCTGAACTGCTGCGCATTACCGGCGCGAAAGCCATCGACTGGAAGCTGAGCCACAGCATCGCCACCCTCAAGCGGGTGAAAAACCAGCCGGGCGTTAACGGTGTGAAAAACATCATTGCGGTCAGCTCGGGTAAGGGCGGGGTGGGCAAATCCTCCACGGCTGTCAACCTGGCACTGGCGCTGGCGGCGGAAGGAGCGAAGGTCGGTATTCTGGATGCCGATATCTACGGCCCGTCCATTCCCAATATGCTGGGCGCAGAGAATCAGCGTCCAACCTCGCCGGACGGCACCCACATGGCGCCAATTATGGCGCACGGTCTGGCCACGAACTCCATCGGTTATCTGGTCACCGACGACAACGCCATGGTCTGGCGTGGCCCAATGGCCAGCAAAGCGTTGATGCAGATGCTGCAGGAGACGATGTGGCCGGATCTGGATTATCTGGTGCTGGATATGCCGCCGGGTACCGGTGATATTCAGCTGACGCTGGCGCAAAACATCCCGGTCACGGGCGCGGTTGTCGTGACGACTCCGCAGGATATCGCGCTGATCGACGCCAAAAAAGGCATCGTGATGTTTGAAAAAGTGGAGGTGCCGGTGCTCGGTATTGTCGAGAACATGAGCATGCACATCTGCAGCAACTGCGGTCACCACGAGCCTATCTTCGGGACCGGTGGGGCAGAAAAACTGGCCGCGAAGTATCACACCCAGCTGCTGGGGCAGATGCCGCTGCACATTACCCTGCGTGAAGATCTGGACAGCGGGAAACCGACGGTCGTCAGCCGTCCGGACAGTGAATTTGCAGAGATGTATCGTCAGCTTGCGGGGCGCGTGGCCGCGCAGCTCTACTGGCAGGGGGAAGTCATCCCTGGCGACATCGCGTTCCGCGCGGTGTAAATCCTCAGCGCGAATGGCCGGGTGGCGCTTCGCTTACCCGGCCTACAAATAGCACCATGACGTAGGTCGGGTAAGGCGAAGCCGCCGCCCGACGTTAACGCAAACGGTAATGCATCAGGTAGTACTCTCCCTCCGGAGAATCCCCCGTAGCCTCAATGTGCCAACCGTGCCGCTGGTAGAACGCGATAGCCCGCGTATTCTTCACCAGACACTTCAGTGACCCCGTACTGGTGAACGTCTTCTGCACATGTTCCAGGAGCACATGCCCGACCCCAAGACCTTGATTCTGCGGGTCAACAAACAGGTTGTGCAGAAAATTATCGTTCGTCCACACTGACGCAAAACCCAGACGATGGCCGTTCTGAGTGGCAACCCAGATCGCTTCGTCACGCGTTGCTGCGTCAAAATCTTCGAGCTGCCAGTCAGCACTGTCCAGCCATGGCCAGGCTTCACGCCGGGCGTGGAGGAAGAGGGTACGCAGGAAAGGGCGGTCGCTTTCCTGCCAGGGGCGAATCAGGATCGTATCAGCGATGATAGAAGATATCTCCGTTGTAGGCTTTGTAGATTTTACCGTCTGCATCGCCAATCAGGACGTAGTTTTCACCCATATAGGTCCAGTGGGTACCCGCATCCGGTGCCGGAAGGTTACGCAGTTGATACTGTTTGATGGTGTATTCCGGGGTTTGATACTGCGCGGGCGCCGTGTCGCCAATTTTAAACTTCGTGAAATCAGCAATGAACTCCTGTTCTTCATAAGCTTTGATGCCGCCAGACGCCGACGCGGTTTGCGGGGCTGCTGACGCTGCACTTGCAAGAGACATTACTACACCCAGAAGCAGCCATGTACGCTTAGCCATTTTTTCTCCAGTTATACCGTTACTGATACTCTCAGCCTGCTGAGAGCCTATTTTAAGTATCCCCGCAGGGGCTGTTAGAAAAAAAATGTAACAAAAGTGGACGATTTTGTGTAGCGCCAAAGGGCAATAACATTACTTTTGTGAATGTTATTTGGGGAAACTAATTCAGTAAAATAATATTTATTTTAACTAAATCTGAAAAGGGGAGTTTGCCATAAGAATGTGAGTTACAAGGCATGCTTTTTATTTGAAGGCGTTTTAAACTCATGAAAGGCAACCGGTTTAATTATCAGTCTTACGTTATTCTGGTGTTTCTTTTCTCTATTTTATGATGTTTATTTCTGTATTTAATTATTTGAAAACAGTGCGTTATGATATTGGGTGATTCTTAAAGGGATTGCCTGTTACGCGTTTGGCGCGATCATCAGTGATATTTTAATTTTAATGAAAAACACAATAGCATTTTCTGTAATATTTTTGGCAATAAGTCAGTTGACCGGCTGCATATTTTCTCCCGGGCAAACATTACGTTCATCCGGGAAAAATATTATTGCGTCGGATGAAGAGGGTAATTATTTAGATAAGCGCGTGGATCTTTATCCTCTAACCCCTTCACTGATTGAGAAATTGCGGCCTGCTGTCGCGAAATCTCAGCCAAATCCTAAGCTGGATGAGCAGGTCAGAGAGTGGGAGTACCGCATCGGCGCCGGGGATATTTTAACCGTGACCGTCTGGGATCACCCGGAACTGACAACACCTGCCGGGCAGTATCGCAGTGCCAGTGACACCGGTAACTGGGTGAATGCGGACGGCACGCTCTTTTATCCCTATGTCGGGAAACTGCCGGTGGCAGGCAAAACGGTCTCTGAAGTGAGGGAGGAGATCGCCGCCCGCCTGAATAGCGTGATCGAAAGCCCGCAGGTGGACGTCAGCGTGGCCGCCTTCCGTTCGCAAAAAGCCTACGTCACCGGAGAAGTGGTCAAATCTGGTCAGCAGCCCATCACCAATATCCCCCTGACGGTGATGGATGCCGTCAACGCAGCGGGGGGACTCTCTGCCGACGCTGACTGGCGCAATGTGGTGCTCACTCACGAGGGAAAGGATTCTCCTCTCTCCTTGTATGCGCTGATGCAGCACGGCGACCTGACACAAAATAAGCTGCTCTATCCGGGCGATATCCTGTTTGTTCCGCGTAACGACGCCCTGAAAGTGTTTGTGATGGGCGAAGTTGTCAAGCAGAGCACGCTCAAGATGGACAGAAGCGGCATGACCCTGGCGGAAGCGCTGAGCAATGCGGGGGGATTGAATCAGGACATGGCCGATGCGACGGGCATTTTTGTCATTCGTTCCATGGCTAAAGGCAATGACGCGGGAAAAATAGCCCGTATTTACCAGCTTAATGCGCAGGATGCCTCTGCGATGGTGCTGGGGACCGAATTCCAGCTTGAACCCTACGATATTGTCTATGTCACCACGGCACCGCTGTCACGCTGGAACCGCGTGATCGCTCAGCTTGTGCCGACCATCTCAGGTGTGCATGACCTGACCGAAACGGTCCGCTATCTCAGGTCGTGGCCGCAATAATGTTTGATTCCATCTTAGTGGTCTGCACGGGCAATATTTGCCGTTCACCGATTGGCGAGCGGCTGTTACGCCAGCAGCTCCCGGGAAAACGGATCACCTCGGCAGGCATATTCGGCCTGGAGGGAAGCCCGGCGGATCTCAGCGCTCAGGACGTGGCCTGGCGTCATGGGATCTCACTGGAGGGTCATCGCGCACGTAAGCTGACCCGGCAGCTGATGCGGGAGTCGGATCTTATTCTGGTGATGGAACCCGCCCATCTGCGTTTTATCTCTGCTATGGCCCCGGAACTGCGCGGCAAATCGCTGCTCTTTGGGCAATGGCTGGAGCCGCAGGAGATCCCCGATCCCTATCGCAAGAGTCGTGAAGCATTTGATTATGTTTTCGGGCTGTTAGGCAAAGCCAGTCAGGAATGGGCTCATCGGTTGAGTCAAAAAGGAATGAAGCATTAATGTCGTCTTATACAACAGACAGTTACGGTGCAGCGGCACCCGAAAATCAGGAAATTGATCTCCTTCGTCTCCTCAGCGAGATGCTCGATCATCGTGTACTTATTCTCTCAGTGACCTTCGTTTTCACCGTCCTGGCGGGGCTATACGCCTTTCTGGCGACGCCTGTTTATCGCGCAGATGCCTTAATCCAGGTGGAAGGAAAACAGGATAACAGCCTGCTCAAAAATTTAAGACAGTTCAGTAATGAGCTCTCTCCCGATGTTGAACCCGAAATTCTGCTGCTTAAATCACGCATGATCCTCGGGGCCACCGTTGATGAATTAGGCTTAACGCAGAACGTGGCACAGCGGGGGCGTCTGTGGGCGCGGTTGCAGGGCCATAAACCCGCCACGCTAACCCTGGGCTGGCTGCAGCTTTCACCTGTCGAAGGAAAGCCACGCACACTTCTCCTCACGGTGCTGGAAAAGGGCGCATATCGGCTGGAGGGTGACAACTTTTCTGCTGAGGGCAGAGAGGGAAAAGCGCTGGAAAAAGCGGGAGTATCCCTGCTGGTGGTGAACCTTGATGCCCCGCCGGGCACCGAATTTACGCTGCAAAGCAGCACCCGTCTGGAGGCCATTAATGTCCTGAGTACCCAGTTTTCCGTGGTTGAATCGGCAAAACAGAGCGGGGTGCTGACTCTAACGCTCACCGGCAGCGATCCGGAGCGGATTGCCCATGTGCTTGACCGGATTGCCAACAACTATCTGCAGCAAAATATTAACCGCCAGGAAGCGCAGGATTCCCGCAGTCTTGCGTTTTTGCAGCAGCAGTTACCTAAAATCCGAAGCGAACTGGATCAGGCCGAAGAGCGGCTGAATCTATATCGCAAACAGCGTGATTCGGTCGATCTCTCTCTGGAAGCGAAATCGGTGCTTGAACAGATTGTGAATATCGAAAACCAGCTCAACGAGCTGACGTTTCGTGAGGCAGAGATCTCTCAGCTGTTTAAGAAAGAGCATCCGAACTACCGTGCATTGCGTGAAAAACGTCACATTCTGGAGCAGGAGAAGATCCACCTGAATCAGCGGGTTGCCGCCATGCCTTCGACTCAGCAGGACATTTTGCGCCTCAGCCGGGATGTGGAGTCAGGCCGCACCATCTACCTGCAGCTGCTTACCCGTCAGCAGGAGCTTAATATTTCACGCTCCAGCGCCATCGGGAACGTGCGAATTATCGACAGCGCGGTGACGCAACCCGATCCCATTAAACCGAAAAAGACGCTAATTATGGTGTCGGGCACGCTGTTGGGGCTGATGTGCTCTGTGGGCCTTGTTTTGCTTCGTATTGCATTCCGACGGGGTATCAATACCTCAGAGCAACTGGAAGGGTTCGGCGTCCCGGTGATGGCGACCTTACCGCGTTCGATGTGGTTGTGGAAAAAAACGAATCTGCGCCGCAAACGCGTATTGGGTTCGCGCTGGAGGCACAAGATTAACGATGTGCCTTTTCTGCCGGTTGACCGGCCCGCCGATATTTTTGTCGAGGCCGTGCGGGGGCTGCGTACCAGCCTGCATTTCACGTTGCAGGATGCCGCTAACCGCATCGTCATGATTTCAGGACCCACCCAGGACTGCGGAAAAACGTTGGTCAGCACCTCGCTGGCCGCGATTGAGGCGCAGGCCGGGCTCAGGGTGTTATTTATCGATGCGGATATGCGCGAGGGATACGTCCACAACGTATTTGGTTTGAAAAACCACACCGGACTTTCCTGCGTGCTTGAAGAACAGTGCGCCTGTCAGGAGGCGATTCAGCACTATGAGCAAGGCAATATAGATGTGCTGACCTGCGGGCCGGTTCCATCACACCCCTCCGAACTGCTGATGAGCGAACGCTTCAGGGCGGTAATGACCTGGGCGAATGAACAGTATGACCTGGTGATCCTCGACACACCGCCAGTGCTGGCCGTGACCGACGCCGCAGTTGCCGTTCGGGTGGCGGGCACCTCGCTGCTGGTTGCCCGCTTTGGCAAGACCCGCCTGAAAGAGATGGAGAACAGCATCAAGCGTCTGCAACAAACGGGCGCGCGCATCGGCGGTACCGTGCTGAACGACGTGATTAAATCGGCCGCGCAGTATTACCGTGCGGGCTATGACCATTATGAGTATGGCCAAAGCCCGACCCGGCGACAGCGCAAGGATTAATGCTTCACCAGCGTGGCAAAATAATAGACCAGCGGGATGGCGAGGATCCAAAGGCCAACAGAGATGTCTCGCCATTTTCCTGCAATCGCTTTAATGACAATGTAAAACAGCAGTCCCCCTGCAATGCCTGTCCCGAAGCTGTTGGCGATGAGCGTAATCATTACCATCATCAGTACCGGCAGCCCGTCGGTGAAATTCGCCAGATCCACCTTACGCAGTCCGCTGAACATGTTCAGACCGATCAGGATCAGGGCAGGCGCTGTGGCTTCTTTCGGGATCATCAGCGCAACCGGGGTAAACAGCAGCATCAGCAGAAACATGAACGCGGCGGCCAGCGCCGTGATGCCGGTTTTCCCACCCGCTTCCGCGGCCGCAGAGGATTCAATCAGCGCCGTGGCGGCAGGAATGCCGACCCACGGACCTAACGCCGCGGCAATAGAGTCCACCATAAACGGGCGATTGATATTGACCATATTACCCTCGTCATCCAGCAGCCCGGCTTCACCTCCCACCGCCAGCGTGGTACCCATGGTGGAGAAAAACTCCGAGGCGAAGAAGACGAACAGGAAAGGCAGGAAGGCAATATTCAGGGCACCCAGCATGTCGATATGGCCCAGCACCGGCGTGAGCGAATGGGGCATATCGATGAAGCTTGCCGGCAGCCGCGTGACCCCCATCGGGATGCCCACGAGGGTGGCGAACAAAATGGCCCACAAGATGGCACCCGGAATACGGCGCGCCTGCAGGGCAATGGCCAGGAACAGGCCGGCGAGCGCCACCAGCGCACCGGGTGAGAGAAAATCCCCCAGCATCAGCGCATTTGTTTTGGCGTTGGCCAGCACCAGCCCGGCATTACGGAAACCGAGTACGGCGACAAACAAGCCGATAGAGGCCGTCAGCCCGAGTTTGATGGACTGCGGTACGGAGCGGGTGACCACTTCCCGCAGGCCAAAGCGGGTAAGCAGAAAGAACAAAATCCCCGACCAGCAGGCAATGCCCAGACCGATTTCCCAGCCGATGCCTTCACTTCCCGCCAGCGTCACGCCAACCAGCACCGAGCCACCAATGCCCGGCCCGACAATAAACGGCAGGTTAGCGTAAAAGGCCATCAGCAGCGTTCCGGCCACAAACACTAAAATGGTGCCGGTCGTCGCCGCGCCTTTGTCCATCCCGCCCACGGCCAGCAGGCCCGGGATGACCACCAGCAAATAGGCGGCGGCGAGAAAACCGGTGAGACCCGCCAGACACTCGGTACGCACGGTACTGCCACGCGTATGCAGTGCAAAACGACGTTCAAGCCAGCTCCCTGGTGCTGGCGAATTAACGGTGTTGTCGGCCATTATCCGGCTCTCCTTCGATATTATTGTGTGGTGTCCGGGGTTTCCCGGTAAGAAATCAGCGGATTAACAATCTGGCGCGTGCTGCCATCGGTCAGTCCAAGATCGGTCAGATGCGGCCCGGCGTTACATGCAAGGCAGGTTCCTTCAATGGCTTTAAAGACCCGGTACGGCGGCTCCCAGTCGGCAATCTGGCTGCTGCGTTCACGCAGCGTGCGAAACTGACGGGCTAGCTCAGCCGGGGGAAGTTCCGACAGCATGCCCGCGATCGGCATCGCAACATGCGCGATGACGCTACCGTTTTGGACCAGCGCCATCCCACCGCCGCTCCCGATTAGCGTGTTGGCAGCCAGCGCCATATCGTCGGGATCGCGCCCCAGCACCACCAGATTGTGTGAATCGTGGGAGTAAGTGGTGGCGATGGCTCCCCGCAGCTCTCCCCAGCCTTCCAGCAGGGCGATTTGCGGCGTTGCCGCATGGCGCGCGTGGCGGTGCTGAACCCAGATCAGGCTAAAGCCAGCCGGTATTTCAACGCGCCCGTTACGCACCCGGGCGTCAGTTTCGCCCCAGCGGGTAAAACGTGCGCCGCTGATGTGGCGCAGGCGCGCGACGCCGTGGTTTGCGTTGTCGATACGCAGGTAAAAGTCACTGGCGGCCAGGGGCGACAGGCGCACGGTATCACGCGGTAGCGCCAGCGGCGTATCAACGATCGGCTCAATCATCGTGCCGTCAAGGGCAATGCATTTCCCGGCGACGTACACCCGGCGAGCCGTCAGTTTTTCCAGAGAGTCAAACACCACCAGGTCTGCGCGTCTTCCGGCGGCAATCAGTCCGAGATCGTTGCGCTGAAGACGCAGGGAGGCGTTCAGCGTGGCAAACCGCAGCGCGTCCGTCGCCGGAAGACCGTGTTCAATCAGCAGGTTGAGCAGGGCGATAATACCGCCTTTTTCCAGCAGCACGTCAGGGGGAACGTCATCGGTGCAGACCGTGATTTGCGACGAGAGGTGCGGCAGCGTTTTCAGGGCGCTGACAATCTCGGGCAGCAGGTAGGGATGCGAGCCGCGGATCTCCAGCGTCAGCCCGGCGCGCAATTTTTCCAGCGCATCGTCGGCGGAGGTGAGCTCATGGTCAGAGGTGACGCCCGCCGCCAGATACGCCTGTAAATCGGCGCCGCTGAGACCGCGCGCATGGCCTTCAATCAGCTTTCCGCTTTCCAGGCCGGCCTGCAGGATCTCCAGCATACGCTGGCTGCCATTCAGCACCCCGTGCATGTCCATCACCTCCGCCACGCCGCGCACTTCTGGCCAGCCGAGCAGGGTATTCATCTCTTCGCCCGCAAAATCTGCGCCGGACATCTCCAGCCCCGGCGTGGAAGGTACGCTCGAGGGCGCTGCGACCATCACCTGCAGCGGCAGGCTGCGGCTGGCCGCAATCGCAAAGCGGACGCCCTCAATGCCGAGCACGTTCGCCAGCTCGTGCGGATCCCAGAAGACAGCCGTGGTGCCCTGCGCCAGCACGATCTCCGCGTAGCGTGCGGGCAGCAGATGCGAGCTTTCAAGGTGCACGTGCGTATCCATGAGGCCCGGAGAGAGGAACTGGTTATTCAGGTCGTGCGTTTCAAGCGCATCACTGCGGCTGCCGCGCGGGTGGACGCTGGCGATAAGCGAGCCGACGATCCCCACATCCGCCTCGCGGATCTCACCGGTTGCCATATCGACAATTCGGGTATGGGTAAGCAGCAGGTCAAAGGGCGTTTCGCCTCGTGCGGCCTGAACGGCGCGGCGTCGGGTTTCGGCAGTCATGCAATTAACAGTTCCAGCATTGAAATATTGACGTTACTCTATGCACCCGGCAAACGTTTGCCCAGCTGATAAAATTTATCGCCCGATAACCCCGGGTTATTCTGTGACGGGTGTAATGGAGAATGATGACGGAACCCTGGCAGCGCTTACCTGCGCTCTCCCTTCGGCAGCTACAGTATTTTGTCACGCTGGCGCAGCTGCGTCATTTTACGGATACCGCCAGTAAACTGGCCATTAGCCAGCCTGCGCTCAGCAGCGCCCTGCGACAAATCGAAACGGTACTCGGCGGCAAACTGGTCAATCGTACCGCGTCGGCGGTTACGCTGACCGAGTTGGGTCACGCCATTTTGCCCCACGCCCAGCGGGTGCTCAGCGTAGCGCAGCTGGCGTTTGATGATATGCAGCAGATTGTGCAGGCCGGCGGCGACGGCACGGTACGAATCGGTCTGGTGCCTTCCGTCAGCTCGCTGCTGTTTCCGCTGCTGCCGCAGACGCTTGCGCAGGCCTTTCCACGCCTTCGGGTGGAGTTTCACGATCAAACCAATGACGCGCTGGTGGCGCAGCTGCTGAAAGGGCAGATTGATTTCGGTATCGGGGCGCTGGACAGCTCGGTTCCCGACCAGCTTAACGTATTCCCGCTGCAGGAGGATCCGTTTGTGGCGGTATTCCATTGCGACGATCCGCTGGGCGCGTCGGCACACGTGCCCTGGAAACAGCTGGTGGGTCGGGATATTGCCGTCTTCTCCAAAGGCAACATCCAGCGGCTGGTCAGTGCGCTTGCCGAAAGTCATCGTCTTTCGCTGCAGACGCGTTATCAGGTGGACTATATTGAGACGCTGTACGGCCTGGTGCGTTCGAAGCTGGCCGTGGCGATATTGCCGCAGCTTTATACCACCCATTTACAGGATCCCCGGCTTAAGGTGGTTCATCTTCAGCAGCCGGCACTGTTCCGCACGGTGGCGCTGATGCGTGCCCCGCAGGCGCTTCCTCCGCTCATTGAATCCTGCTTTACGCTGATGGTCGACACCCTACGAACGAAGTAACGCGACACTTCTTTACAGCGTGACGGCGTGCAGCCCGCTAAGATGACCTCTGTTAAGTCAAGAGGTCACAATGGATAACCGTAAATTGAGCCGACTGAGCCGCTGGGCGCGGGAAGGGATCATACTTGTTGTGCTGACGCTGGCCGTGGTGTGGGGCGTGGATCAGTATCGAAAACCGACCTTACCCGCCACGTTTAGCGCAACCCCAATGCAGAGCATCGACGGGAAAACGCACGATATCGCGGCGCTCAGCCACGAGCGCCCACTGCTGATTTACGTCTGGGCCACCTGGTGCAGCATCTGCCGTTACACGACGCCCGCGGTCAATCAGCTGGCGGAAGAGGGCGGGAACGTGGTGAGTATCGCCATGCGCTCCGGTGATAACGCTAAGCTTGCTCGCTGGGTTGACAAGAAACAGCTGAAAATGCCGGTGATAAATGATGAAAACGGTGCGCTGTCGCAGGAATGGCAGGTGAGCGTAACGCCGACGCTGGTCATTGTATCGAAGGGGAACGTCGTCAGTACCACGACGGGCTGGACGAGCTACTGGGGATTAAAAATCAGAATGTGGTGGGCAGGGATATAAAAATAAACCCCTCTTCCGGAGAAGAGGGGTGGAGTATTACTTCGCCAGAACTTCCTGCGCGGTGCGCTCAACCAGCGACAGCAGGATTTTGATATCCTCCAGCGTCACGGTTGGGTTCAGCAGCGTCAGCTTCAGGCAGGTCACGCCGTTATGCTCGGTCACGCCGACGTTTGCACGGCCAGACTCCAGCAGCGCATCACCAATTTTCTGGTTCAACAGGGCGATACCTGCGTCATCGGCCTGCACCTGGCCACGGAAGCGGAACAGCACGCTTGCCAGCTGTGGCTGCATTACCAGTTCCAGAGCAGGTTGCTCTTTCACGTAAGCCGCAACCTGCTGCGCCAGCGTCACGCCGTGATCGATAATCGCCGCGTACTGCTCCTGACCCAGCGCTTCCAGGCTCATCCACAGCTTCAGCGCGTCGAAACGACGGGTGGTCTGCAGCGATTTGGACACCAGGTTTGGCACGCCGGCTTCTTCATCGAACTCAGAGTTCAGGTAAGCCGCCTGGTAGCGCATCAGCTCATAGTGGCGCGCTTCTTTCAGCAGGAACGCACCGCAGCTGATGGTCTGGAAGAACTGCTTGTGGAAGTCCAGGGTCACGGAATCCACCAGCTCAATGCCGTCCAGGTAGTGACGATACTGCTCAGACATCAGCAGCGCGCCGCCCCAGGCCGCATCAACGTGTACCCAGATGTTCTGCTTCGCCGCCAGCTCGGCAATGGCACGCAGCGGGTCGATTGCACCGGCATCGGTGGTACCTGCTGTCGCGACAATCGCCAGAATCTGTTCGCCGTTCGCATTGCACTGTTCAATTTTCGCCGCCAGATCGGTCAGATCCATACGGGAGAATTCATCCGTTTTCACCTGCACCACGGACTGGTAACCCAGACCCATCAGCGCCATGTTTTTCTGCACGGAGAAGTGCGCGTTTTCGGAGCACAGCACGCGGATTTTACGCAGATCGCCTGTTAAACCGTCCTGCTGAACGGAGTGACCCTGACGCGCGAAGAACGCATCACGGGCCAGCATCAGGCCCATCAGGTTGCTCTGGGTGCCGCCGCTGGTGAAGACACCGGCGTCGCCAGCCTGATAACCCACGCGGGTACGCAGCCATTCGATCAGTTTGATCTCGATGATGGTTGCGGACGGGCTTTGATCCCAGGAGTCCATGCTCTGGTTGGTGGCGTTGATCAGCACTTCCGCCGCCTGGCTAACAACCAGGCTTGGGCAGTGCAGGTGCGCCACGCACTGCGGGTGATGAACGGACAGGCTGTCTTTCAGGAAGAACTCCACGGCGCGTTCAATCGCCGCTTCGTTGCCCAGCCCTTTCGGGTTGAAATCCAGCTTAATGCGGTCGCGCAGTTCCGCGACCGTTTTGCCCTGATACATCTCAGGCTGCTTCAGCCACTGCATCACAGCCTGAGTGCTTTGTTCAATCGCCTGCTGGTAAGCTTCAATGCTCTGCGCAGAGGAGAACAAAATTGGGTTTGAATCAGACATCGTAATCAACAACTCCGGTTACGCCGGGCGAACGCCCGCAGCAAGCAGGGCCTGCTCGAATTTATCCAGGAAGACTTTCAGCTCTTCATCGCTGATCAGCAGTGATGGCAGCAGACGCAGAACGATACCGTTACGACCGCCACGCTCCAGAATCAGACCGGCTTCGAAGCACTTCTTCTGAATCAGTGCAGACAGCTCGCCGTCGCCCGGGAAGCAACCCATGTGGTCAGCGGCTTCGTGTGGCTTAACGATCTCGATACCGATCATCATGCCCAGACCGCGAACGTGACCGATAACCGGATAACGTTTCGCCATCTCTTTCAGCTGGCCTTTCAGCCATTCGCCCTGTGCAGCCACTTTGCCTGCAATGTTCTGGTCTTTCAGGATTTTCAGCGTCGTCAGACCGGTTGCCATCGCCAGCTGGTTGCCACGGAAGGTACCGGTGTGGTGGCCTGGGGCCCATGCATCGAACTGCTTTTTGATACCGAGCACGGCCAGCGGCAGACCGCCACCAACAGCTTTAGACATCACGATGATGTCTGGCTCAATGCCAGCGTGTTCGAAGGCGAAGAATTTACCGGTACGGGCAAAGCCCGCCTGAACTTCGTCGAGGATCAGCAGAATGCCGTGTTCCTGAGTCACTTTACGGATGCGCTGCAGCCACTCAGCCGGCGCCGGGTTCACGCCGCCTTCGCCCTGAACCGCTTCCAGAATGACGGCAGCAGGTTTGCGCACGCCGCTCTCAACGTCGTTGATCAGGTTTTCGAAGTAGTAAGTCAGCGCTTTCACGCCCGCTTCACCACCGATACCCAGCGGGCAACGGTACTCGTGCGGGTAAGGCATAAACTGCACTTCTGGCATCATACCGTCTACCGCTTCTTTCGGAGACAGGTTGCCGGTCACGGACAGCGCGCCGTGGGTCATGCCGTGGTAACCACCCGAGAAGCTGATGATACCGCTACGGCCGGTCACTTTTTTCGCCAGCTTCAGCGCCGCTTCAACGGCGTCAGCACCGGATGGACCGGTGAACTGCAGGCAGTACTCTTTGCCCTGACCAGGCAGCAGAGAGAGCAGGTATTCGGAAAACGCGTCTTTCAGAGGCGTAGTCAGATCCAGAGTATGTAACGGCAAGCCGCTGGTAATGACATTTTGGATGCTTTTCAGCACATCAGGGTGGTTATGGCCAAGCGCAAGGGTGCCTGCGCCTGCTAAACAGTCAAGGTATTCTTTATTGTCTGCATCGGTGATCCACACGCCTTCTGCTTTAGTGATCGCTAAAGGCAGTTTGCGCGGATAACTCCTGACGTTAGATTCAAACTCGGCCTGACGGGCCAGATAGGTTTCGTTGCTTTTGTGGGCATCTACGGTGTCAATACGGACTTTATCCGTCATCATATCACTCCTACAACCGCCGCTTCGTTATGAGCCACGATTGAATAAAAAGTTAAAAAACAGATGGGGGGCCTGAAAAAAACGCCGCCAATATAGAGCCTTTTGCCACGGGGCTCAATGGTTAATTTGTTTACTGTTTTGTGACACGGCGCACAGGGGGAGGAATATCCCCGTTTTCAGGCGGAAAATTGCAGTTTATGGCAAATAAAAACAGGCGGTTACGTACTTAACGTTCTGGCAGCAAAATCATAAAAAAGAGTGTGACAAATCGTGCCATCCGCGAACTTAACACGCTTATTTCGGCAACAGGGGCAAAAAGCGGTGGTCAGGATGGATGCGCAACGGAATTCCGCATCAAAAAAGGACTTTCAACACGCAGGGTTTCCCGGTGGGTTTCACCGTTAATAATATGCAGGGCGCTCAGGCGACCAATTTCATAATGCGGCAGCTGAACGGTTGAAAGAGGGGGGAGAAAGAGCTCTCCAATGCCCACCATGTTGTCATAGCCGATAACCGCGATATCTTCAGGGATGCGAAGCCCGTGCGCCAGCAGGGTCTGGTACACCATCAATGCGATACGATCGTTACCGCAGATAACGGAGTCGAACAGGGGAATGCCATTCTGAATGCGCGCCAGCAGCACTGACGGAATGTCACGATAGTGCTCGTCCCCCGACGCCATGTAGCTGTGTTCCAGGGTGTCCGGGTCGAGCCCCGCTTCACGACACGCACGTTCCAGCCCCTGACGGCGCCGGGTTGTGGCCAGATGGTCCGCGGGTAAATGCAGGCACAAAGGCTGCCGGTAGCCCTCGGCGAGTAACGCCTGCACGGCGGCGTACTGCCCCTGTTCATCATCAGGGATATAGCTGGCGACCTGTTCATCGACACTTTCGCAGTTGGCCAGCACACAGGGAAGGGTAAGCAGTTTTGCAGGGAGAGGAACCTGACGTAACCCCATTGTGGTGTAAATAATCCCGTCCGGGCGGTGGGAGAGCAGCAGATCGACGATCGTATCCGGGTTGTCATCGGTAAACATATTCATGACGAAGCTGTTCCAGCCGTGCATCCGGGCCGTCTCTTCAATGGACAGCGTAATCTCCACCGAGAAAGGCGTCGTCACCGTATCGAGCGCCAGCACGCCGATGGTTTTCGGCGAGGCATGCGCGCCGCGTATTTTCTTGGCGGAAAGATCGGGTACGTAGCTGGTCTGCTCGATAGCCTGCTGTACGCGCGCCAGCGTTTCCGGCTTAAGGCGCTCCGGGTTGTTAAGCGCGCGTGAGACGGTCATCAGCGATACGTTAGCCAGCTTTGCGACGTCCTTCAGGGATGCCATTTTCTTACTCCGTTAATGCTCTGTGTGAAAGGGTATACAACTAAGTCGCTGATGTAAAAGGAAGGCTGATGCACAGGCCAGGCCATGCTGACCTCAGTGATGAATATTTGATCGCGATCTCATTCCTTTGATGTTAACGTTAACTTTCGTGATTAACATCTTAAATTCCAGCCAAACCGCATGAGAAAGGATAAATGTTAACGTTACCATTGTGTCATTACTCCAACATGAGAATGTCATGATGAAAACGCATCACTCTCACAGCTACCCTTTATTAAGCGCATTACTGTTTTTCTTTTTTGTCACGTGGTCATCCTCCGGCTCGCTGCTTTCCATCTGGCTCCACCAGGAGGTGGGGCTAAAGGCAGGCGATACGGGAGTCATCTATGCCGTGCTTTCTGTCTCCGCGCTATGCGCGCAAATCTGCTACGGCTTCATTCAGGACAAACTCGGCCTGCGCAAAAACCTGCTCTGGTTTCTGACCAGCCTGCTCATTCTTTCTGGTCCTGCCTTCCTGCTGTTTGGTTATCTGCTGCAGATTAACGTTTTACTCGGCAGTATTTTTGGCGGGATTTATATCGGCCTGACGTTTAACGGCGGGATAGGGGTACTGGAGTCCTATACCGAGCGAGTGGCCCGCCAGAGCCAGTTTGAGTTCGGCAAGGCGAGGATGTGGGGATCGCTTGGCTGGGCGGTGGCAACCTTTTTTGCGGGGCTCCTGTTTAACCTTAATCCGAAGCTCAACTTCGCTGTCGCGAGCTGTGCAGGGCTGGCGTTTTTTGTTTTGCTGGCGCGACTCAGGGTCTCTTCCGCCCCACACGCTATGCAGGAAGCGGTATCCGGCGGTAAGGTCACCCTGGAAGATGCATTGCGCCTGCTGACGCTGCCGCGGTTCTGGGCGCTGGTGTTTTTCGTTATCGGCACCTGTATTTATGGCGTTTACGACCAGCAGTTCCCGGTCTATTTCTCCTCCCAGTTCCCGACATTACAGGAAGGAAACGCCATGTACGGCTATCTCAACTCCTTCCAGGTTTTCCTTGAGGCGGCGGGCATGTTCTGCGCGCCATGGCTGGTGAATCGCCTTGGCGCGAAGAACGGTCTGATTTTCGCCGGAATGGTGATGGCAATGCGTATGGTGGCTTCGGGGCTGGTTGAGGGGCCGGTACTTATTTCCATTACCAAGCTATTGCACGCGGTTGAACTGCCCGTTTTGCTGGTCTCTATCTTTAAATACAACAGTTTACACTTTGATAAGCGGCTCTCTTCCACCCTCTATCTGGTGGGCTTTGCCTGTACAAGCTCGGTGATTGCCTCGGTCCTGTCGCCGCTGGCGGGCTACAGCTATGAGAAATACGGCTTTGCTCAGTCCTATCTCATTATGGGGCTGTTAGTGTTCAGCACCACGTTTATCTCCATCTTCCTGTTGCGCTCGGGTAAGTCCTCTTCTGACCCGCTCATGCCGCAACCTTCCACCATCTGATCGAAAGAGTAGAGAAATGACGTATTCCATTACGAAAGCAGAGCTGGAACTTCAGTCCAGACGCGAAGCGCTTAACCTGCGCTGGTATCCACGTTACCACCTGGCAGCCCGCGCTGGCTGGATGAACGACCCAAATGGCCTGGTCTGGTTTGACGGCTGGTATCACGCTTTTTATCAGCATCATCCCTACTCGACCCAGTGGGGCCCGATGCACTGGGGCCATGCGCGCAGTAAAGATTTAGTTCACTGGGAACACCTTCCCGTTGCGCTGGCGCCGGAAGGGCCTGAAGACAAGGATGGCTGTTTTTCCGGTTCGGCGGTGGTGGATGGCGATACGCTGGCGCTGATTTACACCGGACATAAATTCCACGGCGATCCGGATGACGAGGCGAATCTCTACCAGGTGCAGTGCCTGGCGACCAGCCGTGACGGCATTCATTTTGCCCGGCAGGGAATGATCGTTGATACGCCGCCTGGCCTGCATCATTTCCGCGACCCAAAAGTGTGGCGTGAAGGAGAGAGCTGGTACATGGTTGTTGGCGCGCGCGACGGCGAGACGGGCCAGGTGCGCGTATATCGTTCTGCCGATCTGCGCGAGTGGCAGGATATGGGAGTGCTTGCGGTGGCTGAAAAAGAGATGGGCTATATGTGGGAATGCCCGGACTTTTTCACTCTCAGCGGTAAACGCGTGCTGATGTTTTCACCACAGGGACTGGCTGCCGAAGGATTCGAAAATCGCAATCTTTTCCAGAGCGGCTATCTGGTGGGCGAGTGGCAGCCCGGGCAGCATTTTGTGCGTGAAGGTGAGTTTGTGGAGATGGATCGCGGGCATGATTTCTATGCTCCACAGAGTTTCCTGACGCCTGATGGGCGCCGCATCGTTATCGGCTGGCTGGATATGTGGGAATCTCCCCTCCCGGAACAGGAGGATGGCTGGGCAGGCATGCTCTCGTTACCGCGCGAACTGACGCTGAGCGCGGATAATCGTCTGCAAATGCGGCCGGCCAGAGAGGTCGAAAGCCTCCGGGGAGCGTGGTTCCCCTGGCCGGTGAGTACGCTGACCAATCAGCAGATAGCGCTGGTGGAACGCTGCGACGCGCTGGAGGTTATTCTGCAGTGGGATTGCGCAAACAGCACGGCGGAACACTACGGCATTCGTCTTGGCACCGGGCTACGCGTCTATGTTGATGCGCAGATGCAGCGCCTGGTGCTGGAGCGATACTACCCGCAGTATGGCCTGTGTGGCTCACGTAGCGTCGCGCTCAATCTGAATAATGCGCTTAATCTGCGCCTGTTCTTTGACAGATCTTCCGTTGAAGTGTTTGTTAATGAGGGAGAAGCGTGCCTCAGCAGCCGCATTTATCCTGATGAAGATTGCCGTGATCTGGCGCTGTTTGCCTGGACGGGGGAGGCATCACTCATCCATGGCGGGGCCTGGCAACTGGAGTAAACACAGACCTGGTGGCGACGGGCATCAGGTCAGCTTAATTTAAAATACTGCCCCATCTTGATGGGGCGACGTAAATATAGATTCTTAAATGATGATTATTTTTAATCTTTAGAGAGTTGAGCGTTCATGACTTTCTCATTCTCTACAACCAATTGAAGGGAGTAGCCGCCTTTGCTCCACGTACCATTGTTTGGTTTCCAGCCTTTAGAGAGAAGGTATTCTGCAGCATCCGAGATTGGCTGGTTCATAACGCGATCTGCTTCACTGGTAAGTTGTTTAACGCTGCTGCTCTGTGTAGCGGGCTTCACGTTACATTCACCGTTCGCGTCCTGCAATTGCGTACAGCCTTTCGGCAGGTGCTTGTGTGCTGATTGTGCACGTTGAGCCGCGTTTTCAAGCGCCTGTTTTTCAGCCGCAGCGTTAATTGCTGTCGTGCGGTTTTGCTCCGCGACATAACATGCGTCTTTACTGACACCTTGCGCTTCACACTCAGCCATACGTTGAGCGGGTGAAGAACATGCAGCAAGAGACATTACGGCAGCTACCATCATTAACTTTTTCATTATTATTACCTCAGAAATTACAGTTATAAAGCGCCTTCAGCAGAAGGCGCTGAATGAAAAACTATTATTTAAAATCCGATGCCGACACCGACACCCATTGCGAAATCATTATTCGTTGAGTCACTCATACCCGCTTTCACAACCGCGCTACCCGCATGGAAGGAAGCGCCGACACTGACCGCTTCCTCCCCTTTAAATTCACCGGCACCCGCAGAGAACATTACAGCCTGATCTTTTTCAACCTGGGGCATGGAAGCCATTGCAACAGCAGAGGCTACGCCACCACGTGCTTCTTTTTTATTACCATCAACTTCATCTTTCAGGTTTTTGAATTGAGAGTGAGTGTTAGCTTGCGTCTGCGCAAATACCTGTTGAGCCGCTTTCAGATCTTTAGCTTGTGCTGTAGTTTGCGCACTAAGTGATTTAACGTGATTGATAGTTGCATCAACTTTGGCGATGGTTGATTTATCAACAACACTTTTTGTAATGGTAGTGGTGATTCCGTTACGCCCCGCTTTACCTGCCACACCTTGTGGGCCCGGTTTTCCGGTAGCGCCATCTTTCCCGTTAATTCCATTAATAGTCAGTATACGTTGAGGTGCAGTCGCAATAGCTGTTTTAGCCGAAGCAGGAGCAGGGGGGGTTGTCGGGCCTACCGGAGTTTGGGTATCGACTACCGTGATTGTTAGTTTCTGAATATCACCCTGAACCCCGATGGGATCATTACGGCTAATCAGCGGTTGCACCGGAGCCTGAATAATCGCTTTTGGCGGTACAGAGGGGGTATACATTAATTGAGTTTGTAATGCAGGGATTTTACCCGGAACGTTATAAGCCTGCGGCTTTGGCGGAACAACCGGCGTTTTCTGTAGTGGCAGAACAGGCTGTGGGGCGACAAGCGGAGTGGGTGTTTGCTGGGGTGGCAAAATTGGCTTGGGTGGCGTCAGCTGAATCAGCATTGGAACCGGACCAGGGATAGACTGCGGTTTAACAGGAACCGCATAAGGAGCAGAATTCCACGCTGACTGGTTGTTTTTAGCGTTTATGTAGCTGTTACCGAAATTCGTATTATAGGTAACATTATATTGTGGATTAACAGGATTATGCTGTATTGCCATTGCAGCAGATGAAACACTAAATACGAAAACAGCAATAATAGATTTTTTCATTTCAAAGCTCTCATCATAAATACAAATACGGAATAAACTTTGGGCGCTATCCTGGCGGGAAGATACAACTTCTTGTTATATCTGCATTAATTCACGATTAACGATAAAGTTTTAGTTTGGTGACTTATTTCGTAACGTGCAGTAACTATCTTTGAATGTGTAATTTTGGTTATTGATCTAAATCATAAATCGCATTAATTGTTCATCCGCTTCACTGCGTTGCTTTATATGTAATTGTCAATAAATTCAATTGCATAGTTAATATGGGGTATGGGGAGGTGAAAAAAGTATTAAACACTGATCAATAAGAACTGCTTAAGTGTTTTGACCAAAAAACCTGAGAAATCGACAAAATAGTTAATTCAAATTTATAGAATTTCCGATTTATTTTATTATTGAACACTGCTTTTCTTTTGAATGAAAGTTTTGTCTGGGAGACTTTAGTAACATTGGATGTCGATAAAAATATTTATGTTGAAAATTAAATTAAAAATGTATCTGACATAAATTGCTATAAATGAGTAAGAGGATTGTTATAAACAATGAAATGTTTAGAAGAGGGGGCATTATCGCCCTCATTCACAGCCTATGCACGGTATCAAGTCTCTCCATAATTATACTGTTTCAGGGGCGATAATTTGAAACTCCAGCACCTGGGGTTAAGCCCCGGTTACGCTGTTTTCTGCGATTTACCGATATATAAGCTCCTGCTTTAATAGTATTTTGCCATCCGGCTGATGGAGCTGTCGTCGCACCGTCGAATGCGAGGTTTGGTGCAACTCAGCAAGGCGTGTATTGTCTAAAATCTGATAAATTGTACAAACATCATGTGAGCGTTAACCCTTACATGGTCGAAACGCCTGGACACCACCCAGACGATAAGAAAGGGGCATAGAGTCTGCGGAAAGTTTCGGCTGGATTGCGATAACGCTCATCAGTATGATTGCTTGCACAATCAGTGATTGGGGAAACAACTTTTGAGAGTTAAAGGACGATACGATATGAAAGTGACTGATGAGGCGTTGTTACGTTCAGGGTTTACACCATCGGATTTGCAGAAGATAAAAAACAACGTTGAAAGCTACGGCGGAACCCTGGGAGAAGCGATTCAGGATCTGGCTAATCGATTCAGAGTTGTTTTATGGATAACATCGGCATGTCTGATGGTTTTTATCATCTTAGTATTGTTTTCTACGAAAGAAACCGTCGTAGGTGGTGGGATATCAATTCTGATCGCAATTGTCATCGTTGCATTTATTCAGCCGCCAGTCCTTTCTTACAAATCCTGGCGGTTCTGGAGAAAATTCAGAGGCTAATGGCTCGCTGTGTCAGTAGAAAGCAGGTCAAATATTACTTTGGCTTTAAGTCCATAACCTACTATTTTCATTGTTAATTTTTGTCGGCTCATCGTATCGACCTTACGATAGAAATCTCGGGGCATCCATTTAAATAGCCTCCATGCTTCGGGTTTTCTGGCTAATCCAAAGATGCTATATACACTTGCAGTTAACGTAATGGCGTTATAAATCGCAAGTCCTGTTTCAGGCTTGAAACCCATAAACTGGGCTGCTTCCATAGTGCCATCAGCCACAAATCCCTCTGTTTTGTATTGTTTTCCATATATCCCTGGAATAATTTCTTTTGACAAACCGTTAATGCCATCTGTTACAAGGATAGCTCCAGCAAGCATACCTAAAGGTGTCATTGTAGCGACCATCAACGCACCACCAGCAATGGCCATTCCAGAGACAACGATGTGAATAGCCGAAATCATGTACCCGACGATTTTATTATTTTCCTTAACAAACTCGACCTTCGCGTAAAGCTGTGCGGACTTAGTTCTTAACAGACGCTCTTGTTCAAGCAGATTGTCTGTTTCAGCACGCAGATTTTTGATGCATACAATGCATTCTTCGTCTGTTTTAGCGCGCCGCGCTGCCTCAAACTCCTTTTCTACGACCTGTTTCATCTCTTCGACAAACTTGATACGTGTTATCCCATCTTGCAAATAGAATGCTGACAGCCGGTTTGCTGTTTCGACGAGTTTCCGGGCTTCCAGATTTACCATGGTATCTGACCAGGTTCTGTTCCATCCTCTGTTGAGCAGCGCGATATCCATAAAGCCTCCTTTCCTGAATGTGCCTGGTCATTTTACGTTCTATACGGTCAGGGGCAACAGGATATGCTTTGACATCATGACTAATGTAACAAAGGAGCTTAATGGCGCCTTTTTTCGTATTTAGAGTGGGGTACAAACCGAGGTA
This sequence comes from Enterobacter sp. WCHEn090032, assembly GCF_003986875.1. Lineage (NCBI taxonomy): Bacteria > Pseudomonadati > Pseudomonadota > Gammaproteobacteria > Enterobacterales > Enterobacteriaceae > Enterobacter > Enterobacter sp. WCHEn090032. The sequence goes on along the minus strand of NZ_RXRN01000026.1, from coordinate 22,202 downwards.
CAGCGTGAAGAAGCGATAAGCGGAAGGGCGGGCTTGCGTCAGCAAACAACTTCCCCTAATCTGGCAAAAAGTAACAGAAATGTACCAAATGACTCGGGGTGCCCTTCTTTGTGAAGGCTGAGAAATACCCGTATTACCTGATCTGGATAATGCCAGCGTAGGGAAGTCAGATGCCTTCCCGGTCATCGCTTCTTCACGCAAGGCAGGAGCGAAACCATGCAGCCTGACCTGCTCGATTTACACGTTTTACACCACTTCCGAACCCGTTCTCCGCTTACGCATTGTATGACCAACGATGTCGTGCAGACCTTTACGGCCAACGTTTTGCTGGCGCTTGGCGCATCCCCCGCGATGGTGATTGAAGCCGAAGAGGCTGAACAGTTTGCCAAAATTGCCGATGCGCTGCTGATTAACGTTGGCACGCTAACCGCACCGCGCGCCCAGTCGATGCGCCGGGCGATTGAAAGTGCAGTGGAGGCAGGCAAACCCTGGACGCTGGACCCGGTGGCGGTGGGCGCCCTGGCGTTCCGCACCCGTTTTTGCCATCAAATTCTTGCCCTGAAACCGGCAGCCATTCGTGGCAATGCCTCCGAAATCCTGGCCCTTGCCGGCATGAGCACGGGTGGACGTGGCGTTGATACGACCGATACCGCTGCCAGCGCGGTGCCAGCTGCCGAGGCGCTGGCCCGCCAGACCAACGCCATTGTGGTCGTCACCGGTGAAGTGGATTACATCACCGACGGACAGCGAACCCGCACGGTCACGGGTGGTGACCCGCTGATGACGCGCGTGGTGGGCACCGGGTGTGCGCTCTCTGCCGTTGTGGCGGCAAGCTGCTCGCTGCCGGGCGACAGGCTGGATAACGTCGCTGCCGCCTGCGGCTGGATGAAACGGGCCGGATCGGTTGCCGTTGCGCACTCTCGTGGCCCGGGCAGTTTTGCCAGCGCGTTCCTGGATGCGCTCTACACGCTGGAGGTACCGGCATGAAACGGATTAACGCCCTGACCATTGCCGGCACCGATCCCAGCGGCGGCGCCGGTATCCAGGCTGACCTGAAAACGTTCTCGGCTCTTGGCGCGTACGGTTGCTCGGTGATAACCGCGCTGGTGGCGCAAAATACGCGCGGGGTGCAGTCGGTCTACCGTATCGAGCCCGATTTTGTTGCCGCACAGCTGGATTCGGTGTTCAGCGACGTGCGCATCGATACCACCAAAATCGGCATGCTGGCCGAGACGGACATTGTTGAAGCGGTGGCGGAACGGCTTAAGCGTTATCAGGTGCAAAACGTGGTGCTGGATACCGTCATGCTGGCAAAAAGTGGTGACCCGCTGCTCTCCGCTTCCGCCGTGGAGACGCTGCGCAAAAAGCTGCTGCCGCAGGTGGCGCTCATTACCCCTAATCTGCCTGAAGCTGCCGCGCTGTTAGGTGCGCCGCACGCGCAAACTGAGCGTGAAATGAAAGAGCAGGGGAATGCCCTGCTGGCGATGGGCTGCGGGGCGGTGCTGATGAAGGGCGGACATCTGGATGACGCTGAAAGTCCGGACTGGCTCTTCACTCGCGAAGGCGAAGTGCGTTTCACCGCCCCGCGCGTGCAAACCAAAAATACCCATGGCACGGGCTGTACGCTCTCGGCCGCGCTGGCGGCGCTGCGTCCACGGCATGAAAACTGGGCCGATACGGTGCAGGAAGCGAAAGCCTGGCTCTCCGCGGCGCTGGCAAAAGCCGATACTCTGGAAGTGGGTCACGGTATTGGGCCGGTTCACCATTTTCATGCATGGTGGTAGGCCTTATACTGGCAGAACACATCACGCCTGAGAAAAACAGAGATGGAACAAGCGCATACCCGGTTAATCGCTCAATTGAATGAACGGATCGCCGCGCCCGATAACACGCCGCTGTACCTGAAGTTTGCCGAAACGGTAAAAAACGCGGTGCGCAGCGGGGTGCTGGAGCACGGTAATATTTTGCCCGGCGAGCGCGATCTGAGTCAGTTAACCGGCGTGTCGCGCATCACCGTGCGTAAAGCGATGCAGGCGCTGGAGGAAGAGGGCGTGGTGACGCGCGCCCGCGGCTATGGCACGCAAATTAACAATATCTTCGAATATTCCCTGAAAGAGGCGCGCGGTTTTTCCCAGCAGGTGGTGTTGCGCGGTCAAAAGCCGAATACGCTGTGGGTCAACAAGCGGGTGGTGAAGTGTCCGGAAGAGGTGGCGAATCACCTTTCCATCCCCCCCGAGAGCGAGGTATTCCTGCTCAAACGTATTCGCTACGTTGACGAGGACGCCGTCTCGATTGAGGAGTCCTGGGTGCCGGTCGGGTTAATCCCCGACCCGGATGCGATCGGTATTTCGCTCTACGATTACTTCCGCAGCCAGAATATTTTCCCGCAGCGTACCCGCTCGCGCGTCAGCGCCCGCATGCCGGACAGCGAGTTTCAGGCGCACATTAAGATGGATGAAAAAATACCGGTGCTGGTGATCAAGCAGGTTGCGCTCGATCAGCAGCACCGGCCGATTGAGTACAGTATCAGCTACTGTCGCAGCGACCTATACGTCTTTGTGTGCGAGGAGTAGCGCCTCGCGCGTCGGGGCGCAATCACCGCCACGGTGGCTGACCACCCACGCGGCCACCGCGTTGCCGAGCTGCACCGCGTCTGCCAGTACCCATCCCGCGGCCAGCCCCGCAAGCGTACCGCCCGCATGGCTGTCGCCAGCGCCAATGGTGTCCACCACCGTGGCGGGAAACGCCGGAACAACGCCTGAGGCGTTACCGTCATACCACCTAGCACCGTCTTTATCATGGCGCACAATCAGCGCGGCGCCGAAGCGCTCCTGCCATACCTCACCCAGGTTTTCAGCCTCTATACCCAGTCTTTCAGCAGCGATCTCCGCTTCCTGACGATTCAGCGAGACGATCGGCCTGCAGGCCATAATCCTTGTCATCAGCGCGTCAGGGATATCCGCAATGCGTGGGCCGAAATCGATAAACGCCGTCACGTCCCGCAACCCTTCCAGCCAGCCCGTCAGCAGCTCGCCGCACGGCGAGGCCAGCTGGTAGCCGGACAAATAGACCAGGCTGTTTTGCGGAACGTGAAGCGCAGCCAGCCAGCGCTGCTGCCACTGGTTCTCCACGCCGCTAAAGGACATAAAGGTGCGCTCGCCGTCAGGCTCCACCAGCGCCAGACACCAGCCGTTGTCGCCGGTTTCGGCCTCCACGGCGCTGTGCAGATCCTGCTTCGCCATCGCGTTACGAATAATATCCGCCCACACGCCGTGGCCGACGGGGAGGGCGTTTTGCGCCGAAATGCCGAGCCGCTTCAGGGCGATGGCCGTGTTCAGCGCGCAGCCGCCAATATTTACCCCCTGCTGTTTTAACTCGATATCGCACCCGCGCCAGGGCAGGGCCCAGGCGTCGGCGATGACGTCAATCACCGCCGCGCCCAGTACCGTCACCGGGCGCGTGGCGTGCAGGGTTTCCAGGCGTTGGGCAAATGAACTCATACCCCCTCCCTTTGCTCCCGGTAGTGCAGCAGTTTTTCGCAGTAATGGCCGAAATCGAGCTGATTGACGGCGTCGAGCTCGGCTTTAAGCGCCGGGTCAATGGCCTGCACGCCGTGGAGCGCCCCGCAGATGGCCGTCGCCATTGCGCCAATGGTGTCGGTGTCTCCGCCCAGGTTGGCGCATAACACCGCGCAGCGGTTCGGGTCGGTTCCCGCCAGTTCGACCATTGCGATGGCCGCCGGAACGGACTCAATGGTGCTGGTTCCCGCACCAGTCAACTGGTAAATCTGCTCGCTGGCGGAGTCGATACCGTTGGCTTCCCGTACGGTCTTCAGCGCCAGCTCAATACGTGCCGCCAGCGAGGCGCTGAAGGTAGTGGTTTTCGCTTCCTGGGCATAGCGGGCGATACCCGGCAGGGCATCGACGATGTTCTGCCAGCGTTCCCCGTCGATGGCGCGTGAAACCGCCCAGGCAATCACCACCGCGCCGGCAATCGCGAGGTCAGATTTATGGGTCGGGCTGGAGGCCAGCGCCACCTGCGCGACAAAGTGTTCCAGCCGCGTCGCCGGAAGCAGGCAGCCGAGCGGGGAGGCACGCATCGCCGCCCCGTTGGTGACACCGTTGTTTTCCAGCTCGCTGACCGGTTTCCCGTCACGAATAGCGTTGAGCGCGATTTTCGATGTCGGGCCAAGCACGTTCTTGTTAAACGCGTCGAAATCGAGCGCCCAGCGCAAGATATGTTTGCCGATAACATCCGCGTTAATTTCCCCTTCGCACTCAATGATCGCATCCGCCAGGCACAGCGCCATTGAGGTATCGTCGGTGAACTCCGCGCGCTTAAAATAGCAGGCCGCGTTATTCTCCGCCGGGCCGGGTAAGAAGCGGTCTATCCAGCCGAAGTGCGCTTTGACGCGCTTTCGCGGCCACAGCTCCGACGGCATGCCCATCGCATCCCCTAACGCCTGCCCATAGAGGGCACCGAGAACACGTTCTTGTTTCATTTAACTTCCCCTTGTGTCAGCGCAGAATCGCCATCCACCACCTCAATTGCGGTGATCTCAGTGTCCGATTCGCGGAAAAACAGCATAAACAGCACGGCAATCACAGCAATCATGATCCCGCCGAATGTCCACATTCCGGCCCAGTTGAAGGTCAGCCCATTCACCGGCTCTTTGTATGCGAACATTTTTTCCATCATTACGCCGCCGAGGCGGTAGCCCAGCAGGCTACCAAACCCCTGACAGCAGAGCGTAATCAGGCCTTGCGCGGCAGTGCGCATATGCACCGGCGCTTTTTTATCCACGTAGATATACGCGGTAACGTAGTAGAAGTCGTAGCTCACCCCGTGCAGCAGAATGCCGAGGAACAGCAGGGCATAGGTGAAGTACTGTTCTGCGCCGCCGTAAACAAAGAATCCGTAGCGGATAGCGGCGGTGATCAAGCCCAGCATCAAGACCTTCTTAATACCAAAGCGTTTGGTGAAGAACGGCAGCGCCAGCATGAAGAAGATTTCGGAGAACTGACCGAGCGTCATCCAGCCGGTGGCGTTTTTCATTCCCACTTCGGTGAGATAGCCGTTGGCGAAGATGTAGTAGAAGGCCAGCGGCATGGCGAACAGAAACGAGCAGAAGAAGAACACCAGGAAGTTTTTGTCGCGCAGCAGGATCAGTGCATCCAGCCCCAGCATCACTTTGAAATCCAGCTTGCCGGTACTTTTCGGCGGCGTGTTCGGCAGGAACAGGGCAAACACGCCGAGCAGGGCGGAGCTGGCCGCGGTCATCAGCAATGGAATATTGGTATCGGAAATATCGCTGTAGCCCAGCATCTGCGGCAGGAAGCCGCACGCCAGCCCGGAGGCGATCCAGCCGATAGTTCCCATCACGCGGATGCGCGGGAAATCGGCCTCGACGTCGTCCACGTTGGCGAAGGCAATACTGTTGGTCAGCGCGATGGTGGGCATGTAGGTCAGGGAGTAAACCAGCAGCAGCGGGAAGAAGGTGCTGAACTGGGTTTGCTGTGCGGCGAAGTACATCAGAATCGCGCCGGCAAACATCAGCACCGCCAATACTTTCTGCGCGGCAAAGAAGCGGTCGGTCAGCGAGCCGACAAGAATAGGTGAGAGGATAGCGGCAATAGCGGTACAGGCGTAAGACCAGCCGATCTCCCCGGCGGTAAACCCGCTTTTGCTCAGCCACAGCCACAGCGGTACGAACCAGGCTCCCCAGATAAACCATTCAACAAACATCATGAATGACAGTTGGACTTTCGTTTTCATTGTTTAATCCTGCATGTCAGAGGGTACGCCTTTAACATACCATTCAATAATACCTTTTAAATACCTTTGTGGTGATTGTTTGATCAATGTAACAGTTTTGTTGTACACGAATCGAGCCAGCAGATTGTGCTGAAAAAAATGCAAAAGGTGGAAAATCTGTTAAGTCGGTACCAGGCTTAGTCTGCCCAGAAATAATGGGACTGGATAAACACACACCGACACGACGTCGGACTTACGGGAGTATCACATGACTGATATTGCGCAGTTGCTTGGCAAAGACGCCGACAGCCTTTTACAGCATCGTTGTATGACCATTCCAGCCGACCAGCTTTATCTGCCTGGTCATGACTACGTCGACCGCGTGATGGTCGATAACAACCGTCCGCCTGCCGTGCTGCGAAACATGCAGACCCTCTACAACACCGGGCGGCTCGGTGGCACCGGGTATCTCTCTATTCTGCCGGTAGACCAGGGCGTTGAGCACTCGGCGGGTGCCTCTTTCGCGGCGAATCCGCTCTATTTTGATCCGAAGAATATTGTTGAGCTGGCGATTGAAGCGGGCTGTAACTGCGTGGCGTCCACCTATGGTGTGCTGGCCTCGGTCGCGCGTCGCTATGCGCACCGCATTCCGTTCCTCGTGAAGCTCAACCACAATGAAACCCTCAGCTACCCCACCGAATATGATCAAACCCTCTACGCCAGCGTCGAGCAGGCGTTCAATATGGGGGCGGTCGCCGTCGGGGCGACGATCTATTTCGGCTCTGAGCAGTCCCGTCGTCAGATTGAAGAGATCTCTGCGGCGTTTGAGCGTGCGCACGAGCTGGGCATGGTGACCGTGCTGTGGGCTTACCTGCGTAACCCGGCGTTCAAAAAAGAGGGCGTGGATTATCATGTGTCTGCGGACCTGACCGGTCAGGCGAACCACCTGGCGGCCACCATCGGCGCGGATATTGTTAAGCAGAAAATGGCCGAGAATAACGGCGGATACAAAGCGGTGAACTTCGGTTACACCGATGACCGCGTGTACAGCAAGCTGACCAGCGATAACCCGATAGACCTGGTGCGCTACCAGCTGGCGAACTGCTACATGGGCCGTGCGGGGCTGATTAACTCCGGCGGGGCGGCGGGCGGGGATACTGACCTGTCAGACGCGGTGCGTACGGCGGTTATCAACAAGCGCGCGGGCGGCATGGGGCTAATCCTGGGCCGTAAGGCGTTTAAGAAATCGATGGCCGACGGCGTGAAGCTGATCAATGCGGTGCAGGACGTTTATCTGGACAGTAAAGTGACGATTGCCTGACGCCTCCCTTTCCCTCTCCCCGTGGGAGAGGGTTAGGGTGAGGGCATCATCGCGCACCGTGTGAAACATCAGCGCAGAAGCGCACAGTCCGGCGGCAACCGACACTGCAGCGCGCCGGGCAACACCTCAATGCGGAACTGCGTCCCGCTCAGCGGTTCCCCGTCAAGGTTAAAGGTCATCCCGTGCGGGGCATTCACTTCAAACCATGCCGATTTCCCGGCAATGATATTCGGACTCTCTTCCGGCTGCGTCAGCGTGGTAAACAGCGCGGGCAGCAGGCCGTCGCCCGTGAAAATCCGCAGCTGTAGCTGACCGTCATTAATCAGCGCCTCCGGGCACAGCTGCTGCCCGCCGCCTGCCTGGCGGCCATTGCCAATGCCAATCACCAGCGCGTCACCCTGCCACTGAAAATCATCGCCGCGAATTTCGCAGCGGTCAGGCTTGAGGGTATCCATGCGCATCAGACCGTGGATCAGGTAAGAGACGCCGCCCAGCGCCGCCTTCAGTTTTTCCGGCGTTTCGCTGGTGATGCGGGTGCCAAACCCGCCGGTCGCCATATTGATAAAGCAGGTTTTATCATTCACCTGAGCAATGTCCACGGAGGTAGCTTTACCGAGGATAGCCAGCTGAAGCGCCTTCGCTAACTCCTCAGGGATCCCGGCGCTGGTGGCAAAATCATTGGCGGTGCCGAGCGGTAAAATGCCCATCACCGGGCGGTTTGCCGGGGGCAGGTCGATAAGCGCAGAGGCGATCTCATTGATGGTGCCATCGCCGCCGCCGGAAATGATGGTCTTGACGCCCAGTCGAATACCTTCATCGATGTACCGTGCTGCGTCACCTTTTTCGAATGTCACCCGGACGTGAATTCGCGCACCGTCTTCACGTAGTTCGGTAATTGCCTGGCGCAACAGATCGTTGCCTGCACTTTTGCCATTGAGAATCAATAAACTGTCTGGATAGGTTGCCATCCTCGCTGCTCCCTTTTTTAGCGTTAATAAGAGTGTATAGCAGAGAGAAAAAAAGCGGGTAAGAACAGGATGAAAGGCAAAAATAAGGCTGCGGAAAGGGGATTTATCCCCCTTCATGGCCTTCATCTTTTATATGCCGGTTCCTCAAAGGACTCATACCCTTAACGTTTGAGTCCTGCTGTTTGCTTTTCCTCTATTTTCAACTGCTTACGCCACACCCGATTATGTAGCGTTAGCGCAATTGAACGGTAAAAGACCGATGTATTCATCCACACGATATTCAGGCAGAAAAATCCCAATCCTGATAATGAGGTTATTTGCGGTGTGTAATTCTCTACAGAGCTGAATAAAAGCGAAACCCACGTCCAGATAAAGTAAACGATGCTCATCAAGCCAGTCAGTGTAATGACAGAAATATGCAGTTTATATCCCGTTAAGGATCCTCTGGCAGTTAGAAACATCGTGCTCATCACAACCATGCAATACACCACTGCTGCAAGGAATACCCCCATCATTACCTTAAACTCAGGTAAGCCGAGCAGGCGAAATAGCAACATCCAGACAGAAACTTGTAGCATAGCGTAGCAAAAAATAGTGAGTAAGGTACTTATTGCTAAGGGTATGCCTGTCATATGTACACCCACAGGAACACCGAACTGACCTTTTAAGCGATCTTTCAATGATTCAAGCCGATGGAGATCGTCAGTCGCCATTTGACGTGTAATCAGAGTACTTAATGCAAGGCTCTTCTTGAGGTATTTTATCATGTCCGGGTCAATTACTTCCTGTATATGAAAAAGACTGAATCAAACCAAAAACGTATTTTCCAGATTGTGTAATATTCTGAGGATTCCGGATTGTACCCGAGATAGCACTGCCCAACACCCTTCATATGGTGGGTCTTTGCAATTTGATTCTTAATAAGTGGACTGAACGGTGCAAAAAAATAAGCCCGCGTAAGGGAGATTACGCAGGCTAAGGAGGTGGTTCCTGGTACAGCTAGCATTTATGGGTTATGTTTTTCAGCGGGGGGATAATACCCGTATTGAACGAAGCGGTATGTGATCCGATTCTAAGAATTATCCCAGCGCGAAAAAATTTCCCCGATTAACTATTTGCCGTGTGGGTTTCGGGTGCTTTCACCGTTGAAATTACGCATCAGCAGCGCAAACTTCAGCTCCACCTCTTCCGGCACCGGCAGCCAGACGGTATGACCGTCACCCGGCGCTACGTCAATCGCTTCGCCTTTGCCGTTTTCCAGATGCTCCAGCGTGAAGTTCATGTTGCCCTGCGGGGTCATCAGCTCCAGGCTGTCGCCTTTGGTGAACTTGTTTTTCACCGCTACGGCCGCCAGCGCGCCTTTACGCTCGCCGGTGAAGTCACCGACAAACTGCTGGCGCTCGGATACGGAGTAGCCGTGCTCATAGTTCTGGTAGTCGTCGTGGGTATGACGGCGCAGGAAGCCTTCGGTATAGCCGCGATGCGCCAGGCCTTCCAGGGTCTCCAGCAGGCTGGTATCGAACGGTTTACCGGCGGCGGCATCGTCGATGGCTTTGCGGTACACCTGCGCGGTGCGCGCGCAGTAGTAATAGGATTTGGTGCGGCCTTCGATTTTCAGGGAGTGCACGCCCATCTGGGTCAACCGCTCGACGTGAGCAACAGCGCGCAGATCTTTTGAGTTCATGATGTAAGTGCCGTGCTCATCTTCAAAGGCGGTCATGTACTCGCCCGGACGTTTGGCTTCTTCAATCATAAATACGCTGTCGGTGGGCGCGCCGATGCCCAGCGTAGGCTCAACGTTAGTCACCGGGATAGGTTCATGCTTGTGGACGATATTGCCGATGTCGTCCTCTTTGCCTTCCTGGACGTTATATTCCCAGCGGCAGGCGTTGGTGCAGGTCCCCTGGTTTGGGTCGCGCTTGTTGATGTAACCAGAGAGCAGGCAGCGGCCGGAGTAGGCCATACACAGCGCGCCGTGAACGAAGATTTCGATTTCCATATCCGGCACCTGGGTGCGGATCTCTTCGATCTCTTCCAGCGAAAGCTCGCGGGAGAGAATGACGCGGGTCAGCCCCATCTGCTTCCAGAATTTCACCGTCGCCCAGTTAACGGCGTTAGCCTGTACGGAGAGGTGAATATCCATCTCCGGGAAGTTCTCCCGAACCAGCATGATTAAACCCGGATCCGACATGATCAGCGCGTCCGGCCCCATCTCCACCACCGGCTTCAGGTCGCGGATGAAGGTCTTCAGCTTGGCGTTGTGCGGCGCGATGTTGACCACCACGTAGAATTTTTTGCCCAGCGCATGCGCTTCATTGATGCCGAGCTGCAGGTTCTCGTGGTTGAATTCATTGTTACGTACGCGCAGCGAGTAGCGCGGCTGGCCCGCGTAGACAGCGTCGGCACCATAGGCGAAAGCGTAACGCATATTTTGCAGCGTTCCCGCCGGGGAAAGGAGTTCCGGTTTAAACATGTTTGTTCTCGTTCTGATGACAGGTCAGATCCGCGTGCACACGGTGCAGCGGTAAGGGGAGATCCCCCACTTTAAGGGCGGGCATTGTAGCGCTGCGGGGCAGGGAGGTAAAGCGCCGGGTCGCGTCACCGTTTTCCCGGCGCGCGTCCTGCTGTCAGGTATTGTCTTTTACCGTCTGAGATGACCCGTTCGTTTTGACGGAGGCGATACCCTTATCACGCGATTGTTCCGTCGCATAAAGCTGGCTGCTGCCAATCACCTGATGATTACCCGCCCTGAGATTGAAATGGAACTTACCGTTCGAGGCTGTTTTCTTTTCGTAACGCTCGTCCTGCGGGCTGTTCGTGCGTACGGAAGCAATGCCGTTTTCGGCGGCACTTTTACTGGTGTAAAGCTCGCTGGTCAGGATGATCTCCCCGTTTCCAGCTTTCAGCACAAACCTGAACTGACCATCACTGCTTTTACTTAATTCGAACCAACCAGACATAGGAACTCCTTGAGCGAAAGTAAAAATTATCAGTACCAGTTATAAGTAAGCGAACCGGTAAAAAGAGTATGGTTGATTCCGGGATGGATTCCAGAAAAGAAAAAACCCGCCAGAGGGCGGGTTTCAGAGGTGAAACGTCATACTATCCGGCACGCATCCGCTTCCCAGCGATACCCCACGCCATACACCGCGCGAATAAATGACTGTTCAGCGTCCAGCGCCTCCAGCTTGCGGCGCAGGTTTTTGATGTGGCTGTCGATGGTGCGGTCGGTCACGACGCGGTAATCGTCATACAGGCGGTTCAGCAACTGCTCGCGGGAGAATACTTTCCCCGGCTCGTGGGAGAGGGTTTTCAGCAGGCGGAACTCGGCGGGCGTGAGGTCCAGCAGTTTGCTGCGCCAGCTCGCCTGGAAACGGCTTTCATCCACAATCAGCGGGCTTTGCGCGTCCAGCACCTGAAGCTCGCGCTGCGGTTTACAGCGGCGCAGAATGGTTTTCACGCGGGCGACCACTTCGCGCGGGCTGTAAGGTTTGCAGATGTAATCGTCCGCGCCAATTTCGAGCCCCAGCAGGCGGTCGATCTCTTCAATTTTGGCGGTAACCATCACGATCGGCACGTCGGAGAAGCGACGAATTTCCCGGCACAGGGTGAGGCCATCGGTACCGGGCAGCATCAGATCCAGCAGGATCAGGTCCGGCGGCGTCTGGCGCACGTACGGCAGCACCTGGTCGCCGTGGCTAATCAGCGACGGGGCGTAGCTGGCCGCACGTAAATAGTCGATCAGCAACTGCCCGAGCTTGGGCTCGTCTTCGACGATCAAAATGCGCGGTGTGTTTTCGTCAATGGGTAACTCGGTCATACTTCTCTCGATAACTCCCGTTCCAGCGGTAACTCTACTGTAATGCTAACCCCGCCAAAAGGCGAATGGGCGGCGCGGATCGTCCCATTATGCGCCTCGACGATGTTAACGCAAATCGCCAGCCCCAGCCCGGAGCCGCCGCTGGCGCGGTTACGGGACCCTTCGGTGCGATAAAAACGCTCAAACAGTTTTTCCAGCTGCGCATCCTGCACGCCGGGGGCGGAATCCGCGAAGGTGAGGGCGAAGCGTCCGTTTTCCTGTTTGCCGGAGATATGCAGCCCGCCGCCGCTGTCGGTATAGCGCAGGCTGTTTTCCAGCAGGTTGTTGAACAGCTGCATCAGGCGATCTTTGTCGCCAAACACTACCGCGCTGTCCGGCAGGGAGAGGTCAATCTTCAGGTTGCGGCTGGCAAACCGTTCCCGGAAGGCGCCGCTGGCGACTTCAAGCACGTTGATCACATCGACGGGTGCCTTCTGGTAAGCCAGCGCCCCTTCATCGGACATGGAGAGCTGGTGGAGGTCATCCACCAGTTTGGTGAGCGTGCCCACTTCCGCCTGCAGGGAGGCCACCGATTCAGGCGTAAACTGGCGTACGCCGTCCTGAATGGCCTCCAGTTCGCCACGCAGCACCGCCAGCGGCGTGCGCAGCTCGTGGGAGATATCGGCCATAAAATCGCGGCGCATCTGCTGGTTTTTTTCCAGGGTGCTGGCGAGCTGGTTAAAGTCCTGCGCCAGCTTGCCCAGTTCGTCCTGGCTGCGGGTGTCGACGCGGGTAGTGAAATCCCCGGCCGCCAGCTTGTGCGTACCTTCCACCAGCCGTTTTACCGGCGCGAGCAGACCACGCGCCAGCGGGAAGGTGGCGAGCGCGGCGAGCAGGGTGGAGAGGGCGACAATCAGCCAGCTTGTCCGGCGCTGCTGGCGGTCAAAGTTAATGTCGGTGTTGCGCGTCAGGCGCTCCACCGGCGAGGCGATCACCCAGCCGACGGTGGCGTTATTCACTTTAATCGCCCGGCGGGTGCCGTCCGGCGGAATTGGCGCGCGCGGGCCAACCAGGGGGCGCATCTCCTGGTCGATCACCCAGAACTGGGTACGCCAGCCGTGCGGCGGCATGCCCGGTCCCGGGCGGTCATCACCGGTGTCGTGCTCCAGCGAACGCAGGATCTGGAAAATAAAGCGGTCGTTATTGCGCAGAAAACGCCAGTTGCCGTGCTGGGCGTACTGTTCACTCAGCGCATCGCTTAAGCCCTGTAAACGCTGTTCATTGCCATGCTTGATGTAATCAATAAACCCGCGCTCGAAGCTGATCCGCACCGCCCAGTGCATGGTGATCAGCAGAACGATACAGGTGGCAAAAATCGCCAGAAAGAGCTTACCGGTAATCCCCGGACGCCAGAATTTCATGAGCCACTCCTTTTGCCGCGCCTAATCACGACGTTCTTGCGGGTATCATCCGGCACTCGGGCGAAGATGAATGCGGGCAGGGCGATAATGACCGCCATGCTGAGATACGTATATAAAAAGACCTGATGTGCCACCGGCGTGTCGACGCTGAGGTGGTGCTGACCGTACATGCCGAGCAGCAGACCGGCGATAGTCACGCCGACGCTCATGGAGAGCTGCATGACCATCGACAGCAGGCTGTTGCCGCTGCTCGCCAGCTCATCCGGCAGGTCTTTCAACGTCAGGGTATTCATCGACGAAAAGCGCATGGAGTTGATCACCCCCTGGCAGAACAGCACCAACGGCAGGACGTAGTACCAGCCCATCAGCGCCACGGCCATAAACAGCAGGCTGACCAGCGCCAGGCCAAGCGTGGCGGCCACCAGCACGTGACGATAGCCAAAGCGGTTGACGACCTGCACCACGATGCGCTTCATCCCCATGCTGCCGAGCACCATCGGGATCATCATCAGGCCCGCGTGAAACGGTGAAAAGCCCATGCCGATTTGTAGAAAAACGGGCGTCATAAAGGGCAGCATGCCGCTGCCGACGCGTCCGGCAAAGCTGCCGAACAGGCCAAGACGGTAGGTGGGATTTTTAAACAGCGTCAGGCTGAACAGCGCCTTGTCGTTTCCTCTGGCGTGCCAGAGGTACCCCAAAATAGCGGTGAGGCCGAGGGCGACCAGGATACCCAGCGTCCGGGACGAAATCCCCAGCCCTTTTTGCCCGTCGAGGGCGAGGGTGAGCGTTGCCATGCCTGCGGCAAGCAGGATAAAACCAAAGAAATCAAAGCGCCGCGTCTGCATTTTATAGTTTGGCATCAGCGCCAGGGTGGCAATCGCGCCAACGATGCCCACCGGCAGGTTGATTAAGAAAATCCAGTGCCAGGAGGCATACTCCACCAGCACGCCACCCAGCGCCGGACCCAGCAGCGGTCCCACCTGGCCGGGCAGGGTGACAAAAGTCATCGCCGCCATGTACTGCTCGCGCGGAACAATCTTCATCACCGTTAACCGCCCGACGGGGACCATCATCGCCCCACCGATACCCTGCAGCACGCGCGCCATGACCAACTGGTCGAGGGTATTGGCCTGGGCGCAAAACAGCGAGCCGGTGGTAAACAGCACGATGGCGGTGAAGAAGATATTCCGCACGCCGACTTTGTCGGCCAGCCAGCCGCTGGCAGGCAGCATCACGGCCACCGTCAGCACGTAGGAGACAATCACCATATGCATATGCAGCGGGCTCTCCCCCAGGCTTTTCGCCATCGAGGGGAGGGCGGTGTTAACGATAGTCGTATCCAGCGACTGCATAAAAAAGCCGAAGGCGACAATCCATAATTGCCAGCGAACGCTGCTGGGAAGCTCAGTCATTTACCCGGTCACCGTGGTTCTGTTTTTACGTGCAACGCGCAGCCGCAGGCGGTCAAAGAAAAGATAGACCACCGGCGTGGTGTAGAGCGTCAGCAGCTGGCTCATCACCAGCCCGCCGACAATGGTGATCCCCAGCGGCTGGCGCAGCTCCGAGCCGTCGCCCCCGGAAATCACCAGCGGCAGCGCGCCAAACAGCGCCGCCAGGGTGGTCATCATGATCGGACGAAAACGCAGCAGGCAGGCCTGGAAGATGGCCTCTTCCGGTGACAGGTTACCGTTGCGCTGGGCGTCCAGGGCGAAGTCGACCATCATGATGGCATTTTTCTTCACAATACCGATTAACAGCATGATCCCGATAAGCGCGATGAGGCTGAACGGCGCATCGAACAGCTCCAGCGCCAGCAGTGCCCCCACGCCCGCCGACGGCAGCGTCGAGAGGATGGTCAGCGGGTGCACGTAGCTCTCATACAGAACGCCCAGCACAATGTAGACCGTGGCGATGGCGGCCAGAATCAAAATCACCTGCGAGTTCATCGTCTCCTGGAACACCTGCGCGGTGCCGGCAAAGCTTCCGCGCACGGTGGACGGTACGCCAAGCTGCGTCATTGCCCGGTTGATCGCATCGCTGGCCTCCGAAAGCGACGAACCAGCGGGCAGGTTAAAGGAGATGGTCGACGCCGCCGACAGCCCCTGATGGTTCACCGACAGCGGTGCGTTGGCGGGCTGCCAGCTGGCAAAGTACGAGAGCGGAATCGCCTTGCCGTCGTTGTTGATGACAAACATTTTGTCCAGGGCGCTGATGTCCTGGGTGTAACGCGGGTCAACCTCCATCACCACCTTATACTGGTTCATTGGCTGGTAGATGGTTGAAATTTCGCGCTGGCCGAAGGCGTTGTTCAGCAGGCTGTTGGCGGCTTCAACGTTAATGCCCAGCCGCGACATGGTTTCGCGGTCGTAGGTCAGGGCCATCTCGGCGCCGTTGTCCTGCTGATCGGAGTTCACGTCCGCCAGTTGGGGCAGGGCGACCAGCGCCTTGCGGATCTTCGGTTCCCACTCGCGCAGGGCGGCTAAATCATCAGAAAGCAACGTGTACTGGTAGCTGGCGTTTGCCTGACGCCCGCCGACGCGGATGTCCTGAACGGCCATCAAAAACAGGTTGGCGCCCGGCTCTTTGGCGAGCTTCACCCGCAGTCGGTCAATTACCTGCTGGGCGGTTTCATTGCGCTCGCCGCGCGGTTTCAGGGTAATAAACATCATCCCACTGTTCACGCGTGACCCGCCGGTAAAGCCGGTCACGTTATCCACGGCTTTATCTTCCCGAATGATCTTCATAAAGTCCTGCAGCTTGCCGCGCATCGCCTGGAACGAAATGCTCTGATCCGCCTGAATACCGCCCATCAGCACGCCGGTATCCTGCTCCGGGAAAAAGGTTTTCGGGATGGAGATATACAGCCAGACGTTGAGCACGATGGTGCCGATCAGCACCAGACCGACAAGCCGGGTATGGTTCAGCACCCATTTCAGCGATTTTCCGTAGCCCTCCTGCATCGCCAGCAGAACGCGGCCAAAGCCTTTGCGGCGCGGCTGCGAGTGCGGCTTGCTGCGCTTAAGCATCCAGCCGCACATCATTGGCGTGAGCGTTAAGGAGATAATCAGCGAAATACCGATGGCGACGGAGAGGGTGACGGCAAACTCGCGCAGCAGCCTGCCCGGCAGCCCGCCCATCAGCAGCAGCGGCAGGAACACCGCCACCAGCGACAGGCTCATGGAGAGCACCGTAAAGCCCACCTCGCGCGTCCCCTGCAGGGCCGCCTGCAGGGGTTTAACCCCGGCTTCCAGGTGGCGGGAAATATTCTCCAGCACCACGATGGCGTCATCCACCACAAAGCCCGTGGCAATCGTCAGGGCCATCAGCGACAGGTTGTTGAGGCTAAAGCCGCACAGATACATGGCGGCAAAGGTGCCAATCAGCGACACCGGCACGGCCACAGCCGGAATCAGCGTCGCCCGGCCGGAGCGCAGGAACAGGAACACCACCAGGATCACCAGCGCAACCGAGATCACCAGCGTTTGCTCCACCTCTTCCAGCGAGGCGCGAATGGTCGGGGAGCGATCCTGGGCAATTTGCAGATCGATAGCCGCCGGGATGGTCTGCTGCAGCTCCGGGAGGCGGGCGCGAATGCTGTTCACCGTCTCAATGATGTTGGCTTCCGGCAGCTTGCGGATCATCAACAAAATCGCCGGTTTGGCGTTGGTCATCCCGGCGTTGCGCACGTCCTGCACCGAGTCGGTGACACTGGCGACGTCGCTTAGGCGCACCGCCGCGCCGTTGTTGTAGTGAATGATCAACGGCTGATATTCCGCCGCGGTTTTCAGCTCGTCGTTGGTGTGGATCTGCCAGCGGTGGCTTCCGTCCTCAATCGCCCCCTGTGGTTTGCGCACGTTGGCGTTGCTGATGGCGGAACGCACGTCGTCCAGCGACACGCCCTGGTTAAACAGCGCCTGCGGGTTTAACCCCACGCGCACCGCGGGCAGAGAGCTGCCGCCGACGCTCACGTCACCGACGCCGTTAATTTGTGAAATTGTCTGCGCCAGCTGGGTGGACGCAAAGTCGTACAGCTGGCCCTGCGAGTAGGTGTCCGAGGTCAGCGTCAGGATCATGATCGGCGCGTCGGACGGGTTGGCTTTCCGGTAGGTCGGACGGCTCGGCATCCCGCTGGGCAGCAGACTTTGCGCGGCGTTAATGGCGGCCTGCACGTCGCGCGCCGCGCCGTTGATATCCCGGTCGAAGCTGAACTCCAGAATGATGCGCGTACTGCCGAGCGAGCTGCTGGAGGTCATCTCGTTGACCCCCGCGATCCGTCCGAGCGAGCGCTCCAGCGGCGTGGCAACGGACGAGGCCATGGTTTCCGGTGACGCACCCGGCAGCGAGGCGCTGACCATGATCACCGGGAAATCCACCTGCGGCAGTGGCGCTACCGGCAGCAGCCGGAAGCCCAGCACGCCGCACAGCGTAATGGCGAGCGAGATTAATATCGTCGCCACCGGGCGATAAATGAAGAGGGCGAAAAACTTCACTTATGCCTCCTCTTCACGTTTCGGGAAGCGGCTTTTGGCCCACAGCGCCAGCCGGTCAAACAGCAGATAAATCACCGGCGTGGTGAACAGCGTCAGCACCTGGCTCACCAGCAGACCGCCGACCATGCCAATGCCCAGCGGACGACGCAGCTCCGCGCCGACGCCGGTGCTCAGCATCAGCGGCAGCGCCCCCAGCAGGGCCGCCAGCGTGGTCATCAGGATCGGGCGAAAACGCAGCAGGCAGGCCTGGAAGATGGCATCACGCGGCGACATGCCCTGCTCGCGCTCGGCGGCCAGGGCGAAGTCGATCATCATGATGGCGTTTTTCTTTACGATCCCGATAAGCAGGATGATGCCGATGATGGCAATCACGTCCAGCTCGCTCCCCGCCAGCATTAAGGCCAGCAGCGCCCCCACGCCCGCCGTCGGCAGGGTGGAGAGGATGGTGATTGGGTGAATAAAGCTTTCGTACAGCACGCCGAGCACGATATACATCGCCACCACGGCGGCGACGATCAGCCAGATGGTGTTGCCCAGCGCGGCCTGGAACGCCAGCGTGCTGCCCTGGAACTGGGTCTGAATATCAGCCGGGAAGCTTACCGCTTTTTCCGCCGCCTGAATGGCCTCCACCGCTTCGCCGAGTGAATAATTGTCCGGCACGTTGAAGGAGATGGTGGTGGACGGGAACTGATCCAGATGGTTAACCGACAGCGGGGTGTAGCGTTCTTCCACCGTCGCAATCGCGCTCAGCGGCACAATCCCACCGTCTTTGCTGGTCAGGCGCACCGACTCCAGCCCCGCCAGGCCCGGCGTGTTTTCCGTGTTGTGCTCCAGCACCACGCGATACTGGTTCGCCTGGGTGTAGATGGTGGAGATCAGACGCTGCCCGAACGCGTTATACAGCGCGTTATCCACATCCGCCATAGTGATGCCCAGGCGGCTGGCGGCGTCGCGGTTGACGTTTACATACGCCGCCAGCCCTTTGTCCTGCCAGTCGCTGCTGACGTCGGAGAGCTGCGGCAGGGTATTAAGCTTATCCACCAGCTGCGGCACCCAGGTGCTGAGCGCGTCCAGTGAGGTGGCCTGCAGCGTGAACTGGTACTGCGTGCGGCTGACCTGGGTATCGATGGTCAAATCCTGAATCGGCTGCAGGTAAAGCTCCACGCCCGGCACGCGGGCGACGGCGTTTTGCAGCCGTTCAATCACGGTGTTGACGCGATCGTCACGCTCATCCAGCGGCTTGAGGTTGATCTGCAGACGCGCGCTGTTCAGCGACGGATTGGTGCCATCCACCCCCACGTAGGCGGTCAGGCTTTCCACGGCCGGATCCTTCAGGACGATCTCAGACACCTGCTGCTGGCGCTGGGCCATGTTGGCGAAGGAGACCGACTGCGGGGCCTGTAGCGTACCCTGAATAATGCCGTTGTCCTGGATCGGGAAGAAGCCTTTCGGAATGAAAATCCACAGCATCACGCTGAGCGCCAGGGTTCCCAGCGCCACGCCGAGGGTGGCCCATGGATGGTTGAGGACTTTCGCCAGTACGCGACCGTAGGCGGCAATAATCCGCTCGAACATGCGCTCGGAGGCGCGCGAGAAACGGTTTTGCTTGCGCAGTGATTCGTGGCTCAGCATGCGGGCGCACATCATCGGCGTCAGGGTCAGTGAGACCACGGCGGAGATCAAAATGGCGACCGCCAGCGTCACGGCAAACTCGCGGAACAGACGCCCGACGATATCGCCCATAAACAGCAGCGGGATCAGCACCGCAATCAGCGAGAAGGTGAGCGAAATAATGGTAAAGCCGATTTCGCCTGCGCCTTTCAGCGCGGCGGCCAGCGGTTTTTCACCTTTCTCGATATAGCGCGAGATGTTCTCGATAACCACGATGGCATCGTCCACCACGAACCCGGTGGCGATGGTTAGCGCCATTAGCGTCAGGTTATTGATCGAAAAATCAAGGAACACCATGACGGCAAATGTGCCCACCAGCGAGAGGGGGACGGCGACGGCGGGAATAATGGTTGCCGGAACGTTACGCAGGAACAGATAGATAATCATCACCACCAGCGCAATCGCCAGCATCAGCTCAAACTGGGTGTCGGTGACCGAGGCGCGAATGTTCGTGGTACGGTCGGAAAGCACCTTCACACTGACCGATTTCGGCAGGCTTTCAATCAGTTGCGGCAGCATCGCGCGGATGCTGTCGGCAGTTTCGATGATGTTCGCCCCAGGCTGGCGCTGCACGTTCATCACAATCGCCTGCTGTTTGTTGGCCCACGCCCCCAGCCAGCTGTTCTCCGCGCCTTGTTCCACGGTCGCCACATCGCCCAGACGCACCGGGGCGCCGTTCTGGTACGCGATGATCAGCTGACGGTATTCATCGGCGGACTGCATCTGGTCGTTGGCAGAGAGCGTCACGGCGCGGGTTGGGCCGTCCAGCGAGCCTTTCGCCGAGTTGACGTTGGCATTGCTGATGGCGCTGCGGATGGTTTCGCTGGTCAGCCCCAGCGCGGCAATTGCCTGCGCGTTCAGCTTAACGCGCACCGCCGGGCGTTGTCCCCCCGCCAGCGTGACGAGCCCGACGCCGGAGACCTGAGAAATTTTCTGCGCCACGCGGGTTTCGACCATGTCTTCGACCTGGGTCATCGGCAGGGCGGAGGAGGTGACGGCAAGGGTCATGATCGGCGGATCCGCCGGGTTCACTTTGCTGTAGACCGGCGGGTTAGGCAGGTCCGACGGCAGCAGGTTGGTGGCGGCGTTAATCGCGGCCTGAACCTCCTGCTCGGCAACGTCCAGCGACAGCGTAAGCTGGAACTGCAGCGTCACGACGGATGCGCCCCCGGAACTCTGGGAGGACATCTGCTTTAATCCCGACATCTGGCCGAACTGGCGCTCCAGCGGGGCGGTGATGGCGGAGGTCACCACGTCCGGGCTGGCGCCGGGATAAAGCGTCACCACCTGAATGGTGGGATAGTCCACCTCGGGCAGCGCCGAGACGGGCAGAAAGCGATAGCCGATAATCCCGGCGAGCAGGATCGCCACCATCAGCAGCGTGGTGGCGACAGGGCGGAGGATAAACAGGCGTGACGGCCCACCTGTGGAGCCTGGCGGCATCACCTGCATCAGGAGGTCGCTCCCTGTTTCGCCGGTTCTACCACTTCCACTTTGGCCCCTTCGGTCAGACGGTCAATGCCGTCGGTGACCACGCGGTCGCCTGCGGAAAGGCCCGCGCTGATCACCACCGTCTGGCTGTCCTGAATCCCGGTTTTCACCAGATGCTTGCTGACTTTATTGTCGCTGTTGAGCACCCAGACGAAGTTGCCTTCGTTACCCATCTGCAGCGCAGCGGTGGGGATCACCACCGCGTTCTCTTCGGTCGCTACCAGCATGCGCGCATTGACGAACTGGTTCGGGAAGAGGGCATCGTCCTGGTTATTAAAGCGCGCCTTCAGCTTGATGGTGCCGGTGGTGGTGTCGATCTGATTATCCAGACTGAGCAGGGACCCTTCGCTCAGTTTCTGCTTATTGGTGCGGTCCCAGGCTTCAACCACCAGCCCTTTGCCGGCTTTTTGCGCCTGCACTACCGTGGCAATATCGCTTTCCGGCAGGGTAAAGACTAAATCAATCGGGTGGGTTTGGGTGATCACCACGATGCCGGTGGTATCCCCGCTTGAGATCTGATTGCCGATATCCACCTGCTTCAGGCCGACGCGGCCGTCAATCGGCGCGGTGATGCGGCTCCAGTCCAGCTGCAGCTGCGCGCTGGCTACCGCGGCTTCGTCAGCCTTAATGGTGCCCTGCGTTTCGCTGACCAGCGACTGCTGCGTGTCCAGCTCCTGACGGGAGACCAGATTGGTTTTCACCAGCTGCTGGTAGCGCGCTAAATCGCGCCGGGCGTTGGCGAGGGTGGCGTTGTCTCTCGCGAGCTGCCCCTGCGCCTGGGCGAGGGCGACCTTAAACTGGCTCGGGTCGATTTCCGCCAGCAGATCGCCAGCTTTGACCTGTTGGCCTTCCTGGAAGTGAATGGCCATCAGCTGGCCGTCGACGCGGCTGCGCACCGTCACGGTGTTGGCGGCGGTAATGGTCCCGAGTCCCGTAAGATAGCGAGGAACGGCTTTATTCACCGCCGTGGCCGCCTGGACCGGTGCCAGCGCGCCGCCACGCATACCGTGACGTCCTCCGCCAGCCGGGCGCTGTGGCTGGCTGGTGGCACCGGCGGGTGCGGCGGAGTTCGCGGATTGACTGTGCCAGTACCAGGCGGCGGCAAGGACCACCACAATGATGCCAGCGGCGATTGCCCAGCGGGATTTGTTACTGCCTTTCATCGTTATACGTTCTCATCCTGAATACTTCGGGGAATGATACTAGTTTAGTCAGGCAACACAGCGGAAAAATGGAGGAAATATGGAAGACTGTCGGGAATTGTCTGAGTGTGGTGGTCTGTGTTTT
>NZ_RXRN01000025.1:0-67126 GCF_003986875.1 Enterobacter sp. WCHEn090032 | reverse complement strand
TACACAAAGTGAACGGAATTACCTCCACAGTCGTATGTTCCCCCCTCACCCTAGCCCTCTCCCTCAAGGGAGAGGGGGTCGACTGTGCAGACATTATTTTGTGGGGATTCCTCAGCCCTGTGGGAGAGGGTCGGGGTGAGGGCATCAGCGTCAGTCGTTCTGCGCCGTCGCCATCTGTTCCGCTTTCTGCTTTTTATACGTCAATGCCGCAGCCGGCACAGGCTGAACTTTTCCCGTTTCAATCCAGGTGCGCAGACGGCTCGCGTCGGCGAAGTGGGTATATTTGCCGAAGGCATCCATCACCACCAGCGCCACAGGCTTACCGTTAAACACCGTGCGCATCACCAGACAGTGCCCTGCCGCGTTGGTAAAACCGGTTTTCGTTAACTGAATATTCCAGTTATCCCGATAAACCAGATGGTTAGTGTTGCGGAACGGCAGCGTATAGGCCGGGTTTGCAAAGGTCGCCATCTCTTCACGGGTGGTACTAAGCTGTCCAATCAGCGGGTACTGTTTGCTGGCAATCAGCAGTTTCGTCAGATCGCGCGCCGTGGAGACGTTGTTGATCGACAGACCCGTCGGTTCAACATAATGCGTATTGTTCATACCCAGCGCTTTGGCCTTGGCGTTCATCGCGCGGATAAACGCGTCATAGCCGCCAGGATAGTGATGCGCAAGGCTCGCCGCCGCACGGTTTTCAGACGACATCAGCGCCAGCAGCAGCATATTTTTCCGGCTGATTTCACTGTTCAGACGCACGCGAGAGTAGATCCCTTTCATCTCCGGCGTGTGGCTGATATCCACTTTCAGCTTTTCGTCCAGCGGCAGATGGGCATCAAGCACCACCATCGCGGTCATTAATTTGGTAATCGAGGCGATCGGGCGTACCAGGTCCGGATGGCTGGCGTAAATCACCTTATTAGTGTTGAGATCAACAATCATCGCGCTGCCGGAGGCAATTTGCGGCTGGGCAGCAGCGGTGGTCACCGCGGGCGTTTTGGCGACGGCTGGCACGGCAGCGGACGCGCCCAGCAACAGCGCCAGGCTAAGTAAAGAGACTCGGAATTTCAGCATGGTGAGACTTCTGATAATTATTCACGCACGTAATGACGTACACCGCCTGTGTCAACGGTGAAACACAGGCTGGCTTCGGCATCATAGCGGTCACCGGGCGTTGTCGCCAGCGGATAATCGTGAACAGATGCTGCATTGCTGGCATTTACGCCAGCAATGCAGTGAACTCAGAAGAGACGGTATCCATAACCCCAAAGAATAACCGTCAGCGCCAGTAGCGCCTCCAGGACCAGCACGCCGATGGCGAGCGTTGAACTGGAGAAGCTCAGGCCCTCTTCTTTATTGATATTGAGGAAGGTTGGGACCCCCAGATACAGCAGATAACCGGTGTAAAAGAGGGCAATGGTACCGATCAGCGCGCACAACCAGACCAGTGGATAGAGCGCAACAATACCGCTTAAGAACAGCGGGGTCGCGACATATCCGGCGAAGACCATACAGTGCGCCAGCGATGGACGTTGCGGGTAGTTACGCGCCATCCAGTGTATAACGCGCCCCATCACCGCCACCCCCGCCAGCATCAGGCCATAGAAGAGAATGGCTAGGTAAAGCCCGGTAAACCAGGAGAGCTGAACCACGGTGCCGTCCCCGAAGTTCCAGCCGATTTGTGTTGTTCCAATAAAAGCGCATATTACCGGCACCGCAGCCATCAGCAGCACATGGTGCGTGTAATGATGCGAGACCGTTTCGTTCTCACTTTTAATGACATGCATTTCACGATCGGGATGGGAGAAAAGTCCCCAGACATGGTTCATAGCGCCCCCTTGTTGTCGGCCCGTCATCGATACCTTAAGTATAATGCAGGCTTTAGATTATTTTATGTACAGTGGGAAATTTCCGTTGATTTCCCCGCTGTTGATTCATGGGGTATATGATTAAGCGAGACATACTAAGGGAGATGATATTGACGTAATGGATATCAACGGATTTATTGAACAATACGGATACGCTGCGCTGGTGGTCGGGAGCGTGGCAGAAGGTGAAACCATCACGCTGTTGGGCGGCGTCGCCGCACATCAGGGGCTGCTAAAATTCCCGCTGGTGGTTGCCGCCGTCGCGCTGGGCGGCATGATTGGCGATCAGCTGCTCTATTTTCTGGGACTGCGTTTCGGGCCTGCGTTGCTGCAACGTTTTGCTAAGCATCAAAAGAAGATCCGCAGAGCGCAACGGCTGATCCAGCGCCACCCTTACCTGTTTGTGATTGGCACCCGCTTTATGTACGGCTTTCGAATCATAGGGCCGATATTGATTGGGGCGAGCCGCCTGCCGCCTAAAATTTTCCTGCCGCTCAATATTATTGGCGCTGTTGCCTGGGCGTTGATTTTTACCACGCTCGGTTACGTGGGGGGCGAAGTGATTGGCCCGTGGCTGCATAATCTCGACCAGCACCTGAAACACTGGGCGTGGTTGATTCTGGTGGTCGGGGCGGTGATTGGGGTCAGGCTGTGGCTGAAGCATCGGGAAAAGAGGCGGGACGAGGAGTGAGGGCGTTTTTAGTTCCCTCTCCCTTTGGGAGAGGGTTAGGGTGAGGGGAAACCTACCCCTCCGGCTTAAACTGCGGATTCGCCAGCATAAATCCTCCGTCGACAATAAACGATTGCCCGGTGGTATAGCTGGCGTCGCCATCGCACAGCCACGCCACGAGGCTTGCGATCTCTTTGGTATACCCCGGTCTTGCCAGCGGGATTTCCGGCAATGAACCTTCTTTCACCGTGCTGTCATCCATGTCATTCATAGGTGTGGCAATCGCCCCCGGCGCGACGGCATTCACCAGAATGTTGTGCTTAACCAGCTCCAGCGCCATGGACTTCGTTAACCCGCCCAGCGCATGTTTTGCTGCGGTATAGGCGCTGGCCTCCGACAGCGGCGTGTGCTCATGGACCGAGGTGATATTCACAATCCGCCCCCCTTCCCCCTGCTTCACCATCTGACGTGCCGCTATCTGCGAGCAGAGAAACGCGCCGTCCACATCGACGGTGAAAATTTTCCGCCAGTCGTCAAACGGCATATCCAGAAACGGCGCTTTGGCCATCGCCCCGGCATTATTGACTAACACGTCCAGTCGACCAAAACGCGCAATCAGCGTTTCTATCGCCTCAGCGCCGTCCGGCAGAGTACTTAAATCAAGATGGATAGCCTCTGCACGCTGGCCCTGCGCTTCGATTTCACGGCAGGTGTTCAGCGCCCCGTTTTCATCTGAGTGCCAGGTGACACCAATATCAAACCCGCGCTCAGCCAGCATCAGCGCCGTGGTTTTACCAATCCCGGAATCCGATGCGGTAACAATCGCTACTCTGGTCATACTCACCTCCTGAAAAACAGCAAAGAGGTAAGTATAGATAATGGCCTTTTTTAGCCATGATGATAGCCACCGCCCAGGGCTGAGGTCAGCTGCAGCGTGGCGTCAACGTACTGACCTTTCAGCATTAATCCGGCGAGATGCTCTTTAAGCGCCGGGATTCTGGCTTCACTGACCCGGGAGCCGGCAATCATTCCCGCGCTAAAACGCGCCTGCGCCAGCGCTACCACCCGTGCCGCATCTTTTTCCACCTGTTGCTGATGACGGTTTTTCGCGGTCAGCGTTTCGACGTCACTGGCCGTGCGCGCCACCTGATTAACCGCCTCCACCACCGCTTTGTTGTAGTTCGCCACCGAGAGATTGTTCTGCGCCTGCGCGATATCCAGGCTGGCGTTCAGCCTGCCGCTGTCGAAAATGGGCAGCGTCAGCCCGGCGGTCACGCCCATCTGCTGCGCGGAAGCGCGGAACAGATCGCTGAGGTGGAGGGCATCCTGCTGTAAGAAGGCCATCAGGTTCACGTCAGGATAAAATGCCGCTCTGGCGGCCTCCACCTCACTCATGGAGGCTTCGATGTACCAGTGCGCCTCCTGCAGATCCGGACGGCGTGCCAGCAGTTCGTATCCCAGCGTCGAGGGTAACGAGGCTTCCACCGTCGGCAAGGCGTGCCGGGTAAGTGTTAAAGTGGATGAATTGGTCAGCGCGACCAGACGCGCCTCTATGGCTTTCATCTTGCCGCTCACCTCAGCCATCTGCTCTTCGGTTTTGCTGGCGTTGATATCCGTTTCGACGCCCTCTACGGAGGAGGTAATCCCATGCAGATACAGCTCGCGGTCAGCCCCGATGATATTGTCCTGTTCGCGTTTAATCTGCCCGAGTACATCCTCCGCGGCGGCCTGGGTTTGCCACTCCCAGTAGAGCCGCGCCACGCTGCTGGCCAGCAGCTGACGGGTTTGTTCAAGCTCCGCTTTTTGCGCATTGACTTTGCCTATTCTGGCCTCCACCTGCGCGCGATTTTTTCCCCACAGGTCGAGATCCCAGCCGGCGGTCAGGCCAAAGGTGCCATTGGTGTACCACGGCCCGGTGGTACCTGCCGCCGGGTCAGTAATAGCGAAGGGCCCCATCAGCCCTTCGGCGGACATTTTCTGACGTTCGGTATCCGCTGAAAAATCCATCTGCGGACCGTCGGCAGCCAGCGTGGCTTTTGCCTGGGCTTCGGCAAGCGTAATACGCTGGCGGGCAATCTGCATATCCGGCGCATCGTTCAATGCTTTTGCAATAAGACGGTTAAGCTGGGGATCGTTATACGCCTTCCACCACTCATTTTTCGGCCAGTCCTGATGATGCAAAACCGTATTAACCGACGCCGTTACCGTCCGGGCCTGGAGAGGGGAAACCGTGGCATGTTCCGGCGCACAGGCAACCAGTACAAACGCGAGGGGAGCACTCAGAGATAAAATAAAAGAACGTTTCATTACGCCATAGACTCAAAAAAGAAAGGCGCAAATTACGCTTGATGTTATTTGTTTTTTTAGTAATGCGTGGCAATCCGTAAATTGTTATACATTTACATAAACAGAAAATTATTCATCAAATGAATTAATTACTTCGACTGAATTACCCGGGCAATATCAGCGGAGGTTTGTAATGTCCGGATCTCCTGAAATAACCCCAGCGCTTCATCATATTCTTTGCGTAAATAACTCAGCCACTGTTTAATTCGCGCCACGTGATACAAACCGGTATCGCCCTGCTTTTCCAGACGGCTGTATTTTTGCAGCAGCGTGACGACATCTGCCCACGGCATACGCGGCTCGTTATATTTTACCACCCGGCTGAGGTTGGGCACATTCAGCGCCCCGCGGCCGATCATCACCGCATCGCAGCCGGTGGCGTTCAGACAGGCCTGCGCGCTCTCGTAGTCCCAGATTTCGCCGTTGGCGATCACCGGAATGGAGAGACGTTTGCGGATCTCACCAATCGCCTGCCAGTTAATGCGCTCGGCTTTATAGCCATCCTCTTTGGTGCGGCCATGCACCACCAGCTCGGTAGCCCCGGCCTGCTGCACCGCATCGGCGATTTCAAATTGCCGGGCATCGCTGTCCCACCCCAGGCGCACCTTAACCGTCACCGGCAAATGCGAAGGCACGGCCTCACGCATTGCTTTCGCGCCGCGATAAATCAGCTCCGGATCTTTCAGCAACGTCGCTCCGCCGCCGCTGCCGTTCACCAGCTTCGACGGGCAGCCGCAGTTGAGATCCACGCCGTAAGAGCCCAGTTCAACCGCACGAGCGGCGTTTTCCGCCAGCCATTCCGGATACTGACCGAGCAGTTGAATACGCACCAGCGTGCCGGAAGAGGTCCGGCTGTTGTTGTGCAGCTCGGGGCACAGGCGGAAGAAGGATTTTACCGGCAACAACATATCGACCACGCGCAGAAACTCCGTCACGCAGAGATCGTAATCGTTCACCTCGGTCAGAAGCTCGCGCACGAGGGAGTCGAGCACGCCTTCCATTGGGGCCAGTAAAACACGCATAGCAGTACCTGTAAAAAAAGACGCGCTATAGTATCTGCTCTCCGGGTATGTGGAAAGCACGACGTTCCATTCAGGAATGTCTGGTATGCTCAAATTTCATGATGTGATCCGTGGCACATTTTCAGGTTTAATTGTATGATGAATTCGTTTCAGCAAGGACTTTCACCATGAGTAAATCATTGAACATTATCTGGCAATATCTGCGCGCATTCGTCCTGATTTATGCCTGCCTGTATGCCGGGATTTTCATCGCGTCGCTGCTGCCCATTACTATTCCCGGCAGCATTATCGGTATGCTGATCCTCTTTGTTTTGCTGGCGTTGCAAATTCTGCCCGCAAAGTGGGTCAACCCCGGCTGCTTTGTCCTTATTCGCTATATGGCGCTGCTTTTCGTGCCTATCGGCGTCGGGGTGATGCAGTATTTTGATTTGCTTAAAGCCCAGTTCGGCCCGATCGTGGTCTCCTGCGCGGTCAGTACGCTGGTGGTTTTCCTGGTGGTGAGCTGGAGTTCGCATCTGGTGCATGGTGAACGCAACGTGATCGGGGAGAAAACAAAAAAATGATAGCCAATATCTGGTGGTCGCTGCCGTTAACCCTGGTGGTGTTCTTCGCCGCACGTAAACTTGCCGCACGTTTCAAAATGCCCTTGCTGAACCCGCTGCTGGTGGCGATGGTGGTGATTATCCCGTTCCTGCTGCTCACCGGCATTCCTTACGAACGCTACTTTGCTGGCAGCAAAATCCTCAACGACCTGCTGCAGCCCGCCGTTGTCGCGCTGGCGTTTCCTTTATATGAACAGCTGCACCAGATCCGTGCTCGCTGGAAATCCATCATCACCATCTGTTTTGTCGGCAGCCTGGTGGCAATGATTACGGGGACATCGGTGGCGCTGTTGATGGGGGCTTCCCCGCAGATTGCGGCGTCTATCCTGCCGAAATCGGTGACCACGCCTATCGCGATGGCGGTCGGCGGCAGCCTCGGCGGTATTCCGGCCATCAGCGCAATGTGCGTGATTTTCGTTGGCATTCTTGGCGCGGTATTTGGTCATACCCTGCTGAACGCCATGCGTATCCATACGAAGGCTGCCCGGGGACTGTCGATGGGTACCGCCTCGCATGCGCTGGGCACCGCCCGCTGCGCGGAGCTGGATTATCAGGAAGGGGCGTTTAGCTCCCTGGCGCTGGTGATCTGCGGGATTATCACCTCCCTGCTGGCCCCGTTTATTTTCCCGCTGATTCTGGCGGTGATGGGCTAAAATTTGCGATGCGTCGCGCAAATTTCATTTTGATTTCATAAGTTGCATACATAATGAGAAATGGATCACATATAAAGCCCTGACGGCTCCGTAAACTACCGATCCATTAACCTTTATGAGGCAAACGCCATGCACCCACGTTTTCAAGCTGCTTTCGCCCAGCTTGCAGAGAATTTGCAGTCAGCCCTGGCTCCCGTTCTGGCAGATGCACACTTCCCCGCCCTGTTGACGGCTGAGCAGGTCACGATGCTGAAACAGGCAACGGGACTGGACGAAGACGCGCTGGCTTTCGCACTGCTGCCCCTGGCCGCCGCCTGCGCGCGGGCCGATCTTTCCCACTTCAACGTCGGTGCCATTGCACGCGGGATCAGCGGTACCTGGTACTTCGGTGGCAATATGGAATTTCTGGGCGCAACCATGCAGCAAACCGTTCACGCCGAGCAGAGCGCCATCAGCCACGCCTGGCTGCGCGGTGAAAAAGCACTGAGCGCCATTACCGTGAACTACACCCCTTGCGGTCACTGCCGTCAGTTCATGAACGAGCTGAACAGCGGTCTGCAGCTGCGCATCAACCTGCCGGGCCGCGCGCCGCACACGCTAGCGGATTACCTGCCAGACGCGTTTGGCCCGAAAGATCTGGAGATCAAAACGCTGCTGATGGACGAGCAGGACCACGGTTTCGCCCTGTCCGGCGATGACCTGTCCCAGGCGGCCATTCGCGCTGCCAACAAGAGCCATACCCCGTACAGCAAGTCCCCGAGCGGGGTGGCGCTACAGTGCCGCGATGGGCGCATCTTTAGCGGCAGCTATGCGGAGAACGCGGCGTTTAACCCAACGCTGCCGCCGCTGCAGGGCGCCCTCAACCTGCTGAGCCTGAACGGCTATGACTATCCTGACATTCAGCGCGCCATTCTGGCAGAGAGAGCCGATGCGCCGCTGATTCAGTGGGATGCCACCGCCGCGACGCTCAAGGCGCTGGGCTGTACGACGATTGACCGCGTACTGCTTGCCTGATTCCTTCCGGCGGGCAGAAATGCCCGCCAGTTTGCTGAAAAACCCCTCAGTTGAGTCGCTGTTTCTTGCGCTAACCAGGCGGGTAAAGTAGCCTGAGTTAAATTTCATCTTCGGTACGAGCCATCTGCATGTTAAAGCGCGTGTTTTACAGCCTGTCTGTCCTGGTCGGCATACTGCTGTTGATCGTGCTCGGTCTCGACCGCTGGATGAGCTGGAAAACCGCCCCTTACATCTTTGATGACCTGCAAGACCTGCCCTATCGTCAGGTGGGCGTAGTGCTCGGCACCGCCAAGTATTACCGCACCGGCGTCATCAACCAGTATTACCGTTACCGCATCCAGGGCGCGCTGAACGCCTACAACAGCGGCAAAGTGAACTACCTGCTGTTAAGCGGGGATAACGCCCTGCAAAGCTATAACGAACCGGTGACGATGCGTAAGGATTTGATTGCCGCGGGGGTGGACCCTGCTGATATCGTCCTCGACTACGCCGGGTTCCGCACCCTCGACTCCATCGTGCGCACGCGCAAAGTCTTCGACACCAACGACTTCATCATCATCACCCAGCGCTTCCACTGCGAGCGCGCGCTGTTTATCGCCCTGCATATGGGTATTCAGGCGCAGTGCTACGCGGTGCCATCGCCAAAAGATATGCTCAGCGTGCGCGTTCGCGAATTTGGCGCCCGCTTTGGCGCCCTGGCAGACCTCTATATTTTCAAACGCGAACCGCGCTTCTTAGGCCCGCTGGTGCCGATTCCGGCGATGCATGAAGTGCCTGAAGACGCTCAGGGTTACCCGGCGGTGACGCCAGAGCAACTGCTTGATATGCAGAAAAAAGAGAAAAAATAGCCCGCCTTTATACTTTCTTTACGCCGGGCGCGACGCTTTTTATCCCGCCTTTACGCCGGCTCTTTTACGCTGAGTTCACTGCCGCTACGGCTTCATTGAAGAATGACTATGAACTCGATAATGAATGCGTTTTTCCTGAAAAGTCTCCGCCCGTATTTTAACTTTCCCGGTTTATCCCTCCCCGGCACACTGAATTCCGGCCTCTGGCTTGATGAAAAAATTGATGCCCTGCAGCACAACATTGCCGTGGAGGTGGCCGATTACCTGGAACGCTACCCGCAGACGAAGCACGTTGACGTTTATCTGAACGATATCAACGGCACGATGCGCGGCAAACGCCTCTCGGTAGAAAGCACGCTGACGCTGGAAAACGGCTGTTATTTTCCGCTTTCCGTCTATTCGATGGACCAGAAAGGACAAATCGCCGCCTCGCTGCCTGATGAACCCGACCGCCTTTGCGTCCCCGTCGCCGGCTCCCTGCGTCCCTGTCCACACGATCCACAGCACAACGCGCAGATCCTGCTGACGATGAAAGACAGCGACGAGAAACCCTGCCCGCTTGAGCCGCGTGTGATCCTGCAAACTGTACTTTCCCGCTTCCACCAGCACGGGCTCTTCCCGGTTATTGCCCCGGAAATCGAGTTCTACCTGACGGAACAGTGGCGACAGGATGCGCAAAATCAGGGCTGCTTTCATATGGATACCCCGAGCGCGCACGCGGCGCTGTTTGACGAACTGGAACAACTGGCACACCTTCAGCGCATTCCGCTCACCGGGATCGTGGCGGAAGCCGAGTCCGGTCAGTACGAATTAAACCTGAAGCATAGCCATCACGTTGTTGAGGTCTGTGATAACGTGCTGGCGCTACGCCGCCTGGCCCGATACGCGGCGGAAAAACACGGCCTGCAGGCCAACTTTATGGCCAAGCCTTTCAGCCAGCTCTCGGGCAGCGGTTTTCACGTCCACTTCAGCCTCAACGACAGCCGCGGCAACAACCTCTTTGCCTCACCGGTGAATGCGCTTAACAGCATGATGCGTTTATGTATCGCGGGCCAGCTGGCGCTGATGCCCGCCTCCGTCGCCATTCTTGCCCCGGGCGTCAACGCGTTTCGTCGTTTGCGTAAAAACCTGACGGAACCCCTCTTTCACTCCTGGGGTTATAACACCCGTACCGCCGCCCTGCGGATCCCCTGCTCGGATGACAGCAACCGTCGCATTGAGTACCGTCTGGCCGGGGCTGATGCCAATCCCTATCTGGTGGTTGCAACCCTCCTGACCGGCATGCTGTACGGGCTGGAAAATATCGACGAGGAGGCGTTGGCTGAACCGCAGCAGGACCAACCCGACCTGCCGCTGTTTCAGCAGGAAGCGATTGAGACCTTCGCCCGCTGTCAATATCTCACTGACAGCCTGGGTGAGGCCTTTTCTGAACAGTGGGTTGCCTGCAAGCTCTCAGAACTCGACTGGTTTGAGCGCATTGTAACCCGGGAGGAGTCTAATCTGGCGTAGGGCATAAAAAAGCCCGCTCGTTGAGCGGGCCGCAGGAGAGGAGTGAGGCTTACTTCTTACGCGCGTATTTCAGTGAATCCAGCGCGACCGCGAAGATGATGATGGCGCCCTTGATGATGTACTGCCAGTACGGGTTTACGCCGATATAGGTCAGCCCGTAGTTGATGACGGTGAAGATGATCACACCGGTCACCACGCCGAGTACGGTACCCACACCACCGCTGAAGGAGACGCCGCCCACCACGCAGGCTGCGATCGCATCCAGCTCATACATGAAGCCAAGGTTGTTGGTTGCTGAGCCGATACGGCCCGCTTCCAGCATCCCGCCGAAGGCGTAGAACACCCCGGACAGGGCATAGATGATGAGCAGGTTCAGGGCAACGTTTACGCCGGAGACTTTCGCCGCTTCCGGGTTACCCCCGATAGCGAAAATGTTTTTACCAAAGCGCGTTTTGTTCCACAGGATCCAGACGAAGGCCACCGCAATCAGGGCATAGAAGGTGATATACGACAGGCGGAAGCTGCCCAGCGCGATAAACCCTTGCGTAAAGCTTGAGAAGCCGCTGTCAAAGCCCGAAATAGGAGACGCACCGACAAAGTCGTAGTACAGGGAGTTGATACCGTAAACGATGATCATCGTACCCAGCGTGGTGATAAATGGCGTCACGTTCAGGTAGGCGATGATAATACCGTTGATCAGACCAATCACCGCACCAATGGCGCAGACAATCAGGATCACCACGAAAATGGGCATGGTGGCCATTTCCGGGAAGACCTTGTTGGCGTTTTCCATCGACTGCAGCAGGGTTGCCGCGATAACCGCCGCCAGGCCGACCTGGCGACCGGCAGAAAGGTCTGTCCCCTGGGTGACGATCAGGCCCGCTACGCCCAGCGCAATGATAATACGCACGGAGGACTGGGTCAGAATGTTACTCAGGTTCAACAGGCTTAAGAACGTAGGGTCCTGGAAAATGATAATGGCCAGCAGTACTAAAAGAACAACGTAAATACCGCCTTCTTTCAGGTAAGTGAGAAAACTTTTTTTATTTAACGCACTCATGAGGAGCCCCTGATCTTAAAGGTGCAAAGACGCAAGACGCAAAATTTCGTTTTGCGTTGTCGTTTTGGTGTCAACAATACCGGCAACGAGACCATTGCTCATAACCAGAATACGATCTGTGATCCCTAACAATTCCGGCATTTCGGAAGAAATAATAATGATCCCTTTATTCTTTTTCGCCAGCTCGGCAATCAGTTGATAAATTTCAAACTTCGCGCCGACGTCAATACCGCGGGTAGGCTCATCCAGCATCAGAATCTCCGGCTGGGTTAATAACCAGCGGCCGATAATGACTTTCTGCTGGTTACCGCCCGAAAGCGAACCGATCTGAGTGCGGTGCCCTGGCGTTTTCACGCGCATGGAGTCAATAACCCATTGGGTATCGCTCTTCATGCGGGAGTTATCCAGCAGCCCGACTTTGTTTTTATAATTCCGAATATTAGAAATTAACGAGTTAAAGTTAATATCCAGATACGCATAAATACCGGTCGAACGACGCTCTTCCGTCACCAGCGCAAAACCATTATTAATGGCTTCGTTGGCGTTGTGGTTGTTAATCTTTTTGCCGTGCAGCGTAATCGTGCCTTCGGCTTTCTCACGAATGCCAAACAGGGTTTCCACGATGTCGGTACGCTTTGCCCCCACCAGACCGGCAATGCCCAGGATTTCACCCTTGTGCAGGTCGAAGGAGACATCGCGGATAGAGGGCTGACGCAGCGAAGTCAGGTTGCGGACTTCGAGGATCACTTCACCCGGTTTGTTTTCTTTGTCCGGGAAGCGCTGGTTCAGGGAACGGCCAACCATCATGGCGATGATCTTGTCCATGTCCAGCCCTTCGAGCGGCTGCGTGGCAATCCACTGACCGTCGCGCAAAATGGTTATCTCATCACACAGCTGGAAGATCTCTTCCATTTTGTGGGAGATATACACAATGCCGCAGCCGCGGTCTTTAAGCTTACGGATAATAGTAAAAAGGTGATTAACCTCTTTTTCCGTCAGTGACGATGTCGGTTCGTCCATGATGACGATTTTCGCATCATAGGAGAAGGCTTTAGCAATTTCGATCATCTGCATCTGGGATACGGATAATGTTCCCACGCGGGCGCGCGGATCGATATCAATATCCAGCTCATCGAAAATCGCTTTGGTGTCCCGATACATTTTGTCCTGATCGACAAAAACACCTTTGGTGGGATAACGTCCCAACCACATGTTATCCATAACTGAACGCTGCAGTACCAGGTTTAATTCCTGGTGAACCATCGAGATACCGTTTTCCAGTGCTTCTTTCGCTGAATGGAAATCGATCTCTTTCCCCTGAAAAAGAATGCTGCCAGAATCTTTTTGATAGATCCCAAAAAGGCATTTTAATAATGTTGATTTACCCGCACCGTTCTCCCCCATTAAAGCATGAATAGAGTGAGGACGAACTTTTAAATTAACGTTATCGAGTGCCTTAACGCCGGGAAATGACTTGTTGATACCGTTCATTTCCAACAGGTATTCACCGGATGACGGAGTAGTTGTGCTGACCATAATTATACCTTGTTGGCCTCGCATATCGCGTTATAAAAGGGCGCAACGAATTGCGCCCAGTGAAGACAATTTAATGCTCTTATTTACCGATAAACTCAGCCAGGTTGGACTGGTCTACGCCCACGTAAGGTACGCGAACGATTTTATTATCAATCTTCCAGTTGGTGCCGTCTGCCGCACCTTTGCCATCGGCCAGATTTTTCGCCAGATCGAAGGTCGCTTTCGCCTGGTTGTTGGCATCGTTCAGCACGGTACCGGCCATCGCACCGGATTTAACCAGCGCCAGCGCTTCTGGCAGCGCATCCACGCCGAATACCGGGATGGAGGATTTATTGTGAGCTTTCAGCGCTTCTACCGCACCCATTGCCATCGCATCGTTGTTGGCGATAACAACTTCAATTTTGTTGGCGTTAGGACCGGACAGCCACGCGTCCATCTTATCTTTCGCCTGAGCGGTGTCCCACATCGCGGTATCTAACGCCAGCTGCTGGGTTTTCAGACCCTTGTCGTTCAGCTCTTTGATAACGTAAGTGGTACGGGCTTCCGCATCCGGATGGCCAGGTTCGCCTTTCAGCAGCACAAACTGAATCTGACCGTCTTTATTCAGGTCCCAGTTCGGGTTTGCCGCCCAGTGTTTCGCGATCAGATCGCCCTGAATAATGCCGGACTCTTTGGAGTCGGTACCGACGTAATACGCTTTGTCGTAGCTGTCCAGCGCCTTACGGGAAGGTTCTTTGTTGAAGAAGACGATCGGCACGTTCTGGCCGCGCGCTTTTTCAATCACCGTGCCTGCTGCCGCCGGGTCAACCAGGTTGATGGCCAGGGCTTTCACGCCTTTCGCCAGCAGAACGTCGATCTGGTCATTCTGTTTGGACTGGTCGTTCTGGGAGTCATTCATCAGCAGCTGAACGTCTGGCGCTGCTTTAGCATCTTTCTCAATTGCTTTACGCACAACAGACATGAAGTTGTCGTCGTATTTATAGATGGTCACACCAATACGGGTATCCGCAGCGTGCGCTGCTGCACCAAAAAGCATGCTTGCCATTACAGCAGACAGAGTCAACACCTTCTTATTCATGGTATCTCCGGTTTTTTTTATGCAGGGTAGTTCTTGTGAATAACGATCGGCGGGCAGGTGTTAATAAAACGTTACTGACAGCCGAAGTTCACTTATAAAATTTCTATCTTCCGTGTTCGGTAACGCTCCAGAAATGCGTTTTATTCGTTGTTTGCGGCACGTTGGCTATAGTGAAAGTGAATAATCACTGTTACATAGCGTTTCAGCCCCTAAAACGCTGACATCATAGTCAGCGCCTTGTTAAGATACTGTGAATTTACTCACAGATTGAAAACGGTTACATCACCCCATGTAATCAGTTAGTGATCGGAACCACAATTTGCCGGGCCGCAACGGAGTGACGACGTACTAAAGTCGGCATGAAACAATGTGTTGCCCCCGGATCCAGTAGCCCTGCTGCCCCCTGTAACGCCAGTTCAGTCGCCAGTTTCGCCATAGAGGCTATAGGGTAACGCACCGTTGTCAGCTGCGGGTCGGTGTAACGGGCAATCGGGATATCGTCAAAACCAATGAGTGATAAATGCTGTGGCACCGCAATACCGTTATCTTTCAGCGCCGTCAGGGCCCCGGCCGCCATGCTGTCGTTATAGGCAAACACCGCTGAAAGCTGAAGATTGCGGCCCAGCAGCTCCACCATTGCCGCCTCACCGCCCTGCATATCCGGCGTACCGGTCCCAACCCAGCTCTCGGATGGCGTAATGCCATGCTCTTTCAGGGCGTTCTGCCACCCCTCGCGCCGCAGTTCATCATCTTCAATCTGGTGGCTGGAGGCCAGATAACCGATCCGCTGATGGCCGTTGTTGATGAGCATTTTGGTGGCCATCATCGCGCCGCTGACGTTATCCAGCCCGACGCAGCGGTGGGCATAGCCCGGAACGATGCGGTTAATCAGCACCATGCCCGGGATCTGATCCATAAACCCGATTAACTCTTCGTCGCTCAGGGCCTTAGAGTGAACGATCAGGGCGTTACAGCGCTGACGGATCAGCACTTCGATGGCATAGCGCTCTTTTTCCGCCTCATGATAGCTATTGCCGATCAGGACATATTTCTGATGCTGCTGGGCGACCACATCGACCGCTTTCACCAGCGCACCAAAAAAGGCGTCCGATACATCCATCACCACCACGCCGATGGTGTCGCTGACCTGCGTTGCAAGCGCCTGGGCATTGGCATTTGGCCGGTACCCAAGCTGAGTCACGGCTTTCATTACGGTTTCACGGGTTTCAGGGCTAACCAGCGCGCTGTTGTTCAGGACACGCGAGACGGTAGCCACAGAAACGCCCGCCTGACGGGCGACGTCACGAATGGTGATCATATTCACCATCCTTCAAAGGATTGCAGCAACTCACAGACACCCCCTGTGTTTAGCAAGGTGGCTATTTTGGCAGTGAGAGAAAGGGGACTACGTGAAGAAGCTCACACTCATGAAAACGCTTACATCCGTTTTGTTAATGATTGTGATCCAGATCGTTATCTGGATGTATTTTTCAATGATATCCCTGAAGCACGTGCGGTTAACTGACGCCACACCCACTCCAGTGGCCCCTGGCGGAAATAGCGTAGCCAGAGAACAGAAAACGCCAGGTTTACCGCCCAGACCGGGATAACAAACGCCAGCAGTTCGAGGCGGTCGAATTTCATAAACAGACCAAAGCGATAGAAAAGCGTGGTGCAGATAAGCGTTTGCAGGAGGTAATTGCTTAACGCCATGCGCCCCACGCAGGCGATAGCGCTGACCATCCACAGGCGAGAAAGCGTCGGCCAGAAGCCATAGATCAGCGCCGCATAGCCGATGGTCTGGAACGGTGCGCTCAGCTCACGCGGTACCTGGAGCAGGAAAGCGCACCAGCGGTAATCCCAGTGAAGGTGCCACTGCGCCATCACCGCCGGAAGGTTAATCAGCACGCCGAGCAGCACCAGCCCGGTGCCGGTGCGGCGATAGTGGCGCAGGCTGAATTCGCCTTTCAGCCAGCCGGTGCGCATCAGTGACGCGCCCATCAGCATCATTCCCGCCAGCTGCCAGCCGTATTGCGCGCCCAGCGCAAGGAGGCTATCGCCCAGCATATCCGCACGGTTGCTTATTGCTTCCGTACCGCCCTTCAGCTTCCAGTATTGCTCGTACTGCAGGTTTGCGGCATCCGGGATCCAGGAACGGTTTGTCGCCTCGCCCGAGATCATCCCCAACAGCAGCAGCACAGCCAGCCCCATAACATAGAGCATTACGCCGGTGTTAAAGAGGCTTTTTACGCTGTGCGCATCGCGAATGAGACGCCAGCAGATGAGCCCGACTAAGCCATACGCGAGGAGAATATCGCCATCCCAGAAGAACAGCCCGTGGATAAACCCGAGAATAACCAGCAGCGTCAGACGCGACTGGATCCAGCGCGTGCCGCGCCTGAGGAGGAGCTGCAGGCCTGCGCCAAACAGCAGGGCAAAGAGCGTAAGAAATTTGACCTGCGCGAAGAGATCGAGGATCGCCCATGTCCAGGCATCACTGCGCGTGATGTCGCCATACCACGCAGGGTTAAGATAGGCCGCCTTCGGCAGACCGAAGGCGCTGATATTGAGCAGCAGGATACCGAGAATGGCGACGCCGCGAACAAAATCGAGCGTGACGTTTCGCTCCATGGTCCCTGCCCTGTAAGACTTAGTTGTGGTGACGAACGGCGCGCAGGAACTCCTGGCGGGTATTCTGGCTCGATTTAAACAGCCCACCCAGCGAGGTAGTGGTAGTCGCACTGGTGGCATCACGCACGCCGCGCGCTTTCACGCAGTAGTGAACCGCGTCGATTGAGACGGCCACGTTATTGGTGCCGAGCAACGTTTGCAGCGCGGTCAGGATCTGCTGCGTCAGACGCTCCTGCACCTGTGGACGCTGCGCAAAGAACTGCACAATGCGGTTGATCTTCGACAGGCCAATCACCGTATCTTTGGGGATATACGCCACGGTCGCTTTACCGTCGATAGTGACGAAATGGTGTTCGCAGGTGCTGGTCAGCGTGATATCACGCACCGTCACCATCTCATCCACTTTCATCTTATTTTCGATGACGGTAATTTTCGGGAAGTTGGCGTAATCCAGGCCAGAGAAAATTTCGTCGACGTACATTTTCGCGATGCGGTGCGGCGTCTCCATCAGACTGTCGTCACTCAGATCGAGATTCAGCAGCTCCATGATATCGGTCATATGACCGGCAATCAGACGCTTGCGGGTTTCATTGTCCATATCCTGAACGGGCGGACGCAGTGGCGTTTCAAGACCGCGCGCAACCAGGGCTTCATGGACCAGGGCAGCTTCTTTACTGAGTGATGACATTTTGTTCTCCTGCAGGTGTGGCGTCTTTTGCCCTCGTTGTGGCAAAAGTATGCGCTCATTGTGCGTGAGGCCGCGCACATAATCCAGTATTCACGACGATAATTATTGCAATTGCTGTTGCCTTTCAGCGTGACGATTCCACACCAGGGCACCGCC
Organism: Enterobacter sp. WCHEn090032; assembly: GCF_003986875.1. Classification (NCBI taxonomy): domain Bacteria; kingdom Pseudomonadati; phylum Pseudomonadota; class Gammaproteobacteria; order Enterobacterales; family Enterobacteriaceae; genus Enterobacter; species Enterobacter sp. WCHEn090032. The sequence goes on along the minus strand of NZ_RXRN01000025.1, from coordinate 49,445 downwards.
GACGAACAGCGCAACGCCCGCCAGGCCCAGCGCAGGCTCCAGCCGGTGGGTAAGCCAGGTCGATAACGCTGAGGTTACCGGCCCTACCAGCTGGCCTATGGCATACCCGGTCGTGAGCAAACCGGCCATATACCGCGTGTGCTCCGGAGCCAGTTCGCGGCCGTACAGCAGCGAGAGCTGAACGGCGCAGAGGAACCCGCCGCCCACCAGTAGCCCGCCTGTCAGCAATCCGCCAATTCCGGCCAGCAGCCAGGCCGCCAGCACGCCGGCCCCCTGAAGCCACAGCACGATAGCCAGCCGGCGGTTAGCCGTTGAGGTATGGCGCAAAAGAATGCTGAGCGCAATGCCCACCACGGCGGCGAGACCAAAAATCGGCCAGACGAACTGGGCAAACAGGCTGCCGGGAAAACGTACGGCCGCCATTTGCGATAAAAAGGTCGCCGGCAGAATGTACCCAAACCCGGCCAGGCTGTAGCTCCAGACCAGGCGTTTTAAATCTGCCGTCAGTACCAGCGGCTCCGGTGCGGTGCCGGGTCGATGAAGTTGTCCGGCTCGCGGCAGGTAGCGTGCCACCAGCGCAATCAACACCAGCGCCAGCACGCCGTAAATTTGCCATGCCGCACCGGCCGAAAGGGATTTCGCCTGAATATAGACGGCGAGCAGCCCGCTCAGGGCAATGCCTGCTCCGGGCCCGGCAAACACAGCGGCGCTCAGGCCCGGTTTGCCCAGCTGGCCCAGTCGTTCGTTGGTCCAGGCAGCAATCAGCACCATAGACCAGCCGCTCATGCAGCCAATCACAAAGCGCAGCAGGCCATGTACAACGGCGTTATCCGCCGCGGCGGAGAGCAGCGTCAACGCCACCGCCCCCGCGATGCCCAGCCAGAGACGCATTTCAACAAAGCGGTGGGCGCGCATCGCATCCCACGCGCCCACCAGATAGCCCAGATAGTTCATCGCCGCCACCAGACCCGCGCTGGTCAGCGTAAGCTGCCCGGCAGCTATCATCAGCGGCACCTGAGGGGTAAAGGCAAAGCGCCCGATTCCCATTGCCACCACCAGAACGACGAACCCACTGAGCGCAATACGCAGCGCCATGAACGCTCCAAATGTTAAAGAAAAGTAAATTTATGATGCAGCATCTCGTCGTCTGACGAAAGTGAAAGTTGCTCACAGGTTAATGAAAACGCTGTATTATGGGTTTTATGACTGCACATTCTCATTAAGGAGCCCAGCATGGAACTGCTCGAAGAGCACCGTTGTTTTGAAGGTCGACAGCAGCGCTGGCGGCACGACTCCACCGTTCTGAACTGTGCGATGACGTTCAGCATTTTCCTGCCCGCGACGGAAAACCCGCCGGTTCTGTTCTGGCTTTCCGGCCTGACCTGCAACGATGAAAACTTCACCACCAAAGCGGGCGCGCAGCGTATTGCTGCCGAACTGGGTATTGCGCTGGTCATGCCTGACACCAGCCCACGTGGCGATGATGTGGCCGACGATACGGAATACGACCTGGGCAAAGGCGCCGGCTTTTATCTGAATGCTACCGAACTGCCCTGGGCGCGCCACTACCGTATGTATGATTACATTCGCGATGAACTTCCTGCCCTCGTGCAGTCTCAGTTTGCGGTCAGCCAGCGCTGCGCGATCAGCGGCCACTCGATGGGCGGTCACGGGGCGCTGATCTTGGCGCTGAAAAACCCAGGAAAATACGTCAGCGTGTCGGCATTTGCGCCTATCGTGAACCCCACCCAGGTGCCATGGGGGCAAAAAGCCTTTACCCACTATCTGGGTGACGATACGGAAAAATGGCTGGCATGGGACAGCTGTGCGCTGATGCTGAACAGCAAACCGGAAGATGCCCTTCCTATCCTTATCGATCAGGGAGATGCGGATCAGTTCCTTGCCGGGCAGCTACAGCCCGCGGTGCTGGCAGAAGCGGCACGCCAGAAAGACTGGCCGCTGACGCTGCGTATTCAACCGGGATACGATCACAGCTATTACTTCATCGCATCCTTTATTGAGGATCATCTCCGCTTCCATGCAGAGCATTTGTTCGGGTAAGTGCGGCCTTTTTTGCCCGGTGGCGCTTCGCTTACCGGGCCTGCAAGCTTGTGCCTTTTTGTAGGCCGGGTAAGGCGCAGCCGCCACCCGGCACCTGACTGGATCAGAACCTGTAATCCACACCCACGAAGTAACGACGGCCATCTTCTGTATAGCTGTAATCATCACGGCTCAGGTCTTTATCCAGCAGGTTCTGCACGCCCGCGCGCAGCTTAACGCTTTTCGTTGCCTGCCACGCCGCACCGGTATTCCAGATGACATAGCCACCCGGCGTAGGGGCACTGCTGGTCAACGCGCGTTTCTCGCCGGTGTAGTTGCCCTGAACGTAGAACGACCAGTCCTGGGTCGCCTGCCAGTCAACGGTACCGTTGGCCGTGTGGAATGGCAGATCGGACAGCGGTTTGTTGCCGCCGTTACTGATATCACGACCATCGTTATAGGTGTAGTTCAGCGTCACTTTCCACTCTTCCGCCAGCGGGAATTTCAGCTCCGTCTCCACCCCGCGGATACGCGCCTTGTTAACGTTGTAATAGCGGAAAATCGGTTCACCGTCCGCATTCAGGCCAACGTAGTTAGGGTAGCTCTGGGCCTGCTTCACATTGGCCGTACGGCTAATGCTGATGCGGTCATCCACATTATTCTGGAAGGTGGTAATGCTGGCCTGCACGCCCTCTAACCAGCCCTCTTCCCCGCTGTAGTAGAGACCGAATTCGAAGCTCTCACTGGTTTCCGGTTTCAGGTCCGGGTTACCGACAATTTCACAGGCACCACGGCATGAGCCGCTGACCCAGTCCGGGCTCAGCTGCAGCAGTGACGGCGCTTTAAACGCGGTAGCCCAGCCCCCTTTCACCGTTACGGTATCGGTCGCGTTATACACCAGATACGCCCGCGGACTCCAGTGATCGCCATAGGTGTCATGGTCATCCATACGGATACCGGTGGTCAGCGCCAGAGGTTCAAAGATACGCCACTCATCCTCCAGGAACAGAGCATACTGGCTTGTCGAGGTACTGCTGCTGGAACCGCCAGTCAGGTTGACCGGATCTTTCAGCTTATCGTGACGCCATTCACCGCCGAAGGTCAGGAACTGGTTGATTTCGCCCAGCGGCAGCACGTATTTCCCGTCCACTGCGTTACTCTCGGAGGTGATAGGGTTGCTGTTGCCCGGGTTTTTGTTGTCAACCTTCTCGCCGTATACCTTCAGCTCGCTGTTGCCGATGCCCCAGCGACCGTTGTGACTGAGGGAGTAGTTCTGACGCTCAAGGCGGTTTTTGTCGAGGGAATCCGAGTCGCGATCCTGACGGTCGAAACCATAGCCCGCCGTAAAGTCGTGATTTTCAGACGGCGTCCAGGCGAATTCGACATTAGCATCGCGGCTCGTGAAGCCTTCGATGCGCGGCGTTTCACCGCTCGCCGTGGTAGAGGATTTCTGCTGGCCGTCTTTCTCACGCTTCGCGAGGCTACCGTAGGCTTTCAGCCCCAGCAGACCGTCCACCAGCGGACCGCTGGTGTAAAACTGACCGTTGTAAGTGTCTCCACGGTCGCGATGTTCCTGAATCGTGGAATCGGCGCTCAGGGTGCCCGTCCACTTCTGACCGATTTTTTTGGTGATAATGTTCACCACGCCGCCCAGCGCGTCGGAGCCATAAAGCGAGGACATCGGCCCGCGCACCACTTCGATTCGTTCGATGGCGTCAACCGGCACCCAACTGAGGTCAAAATCATTATGGCGGAACACCGCGTTGCGGGAGTTAACGCGCTTGCCGTCGACCAGGATCAGCGTATAGCTGCTGTCCAGACCGCGAATACTTACCCCTTTACGGTTGTCCCCTTCGCTCGTGAGTTGTACGCCCGGCACATCCCGTAACACATCTTTCAGGTTCTGAACGGGTTTGCGCTGCAAATCTTCCTGCGTAATCACGCTGATGCTGGCTGGCGCATCTTTCAGGTTTTGCTCGGTCGCGGAGGCCGTTACAACCATAGTGTCGCCGGATTCTGCTGCGATAACAGGCAGGGCCAGGGACATTGCGGACGCACAAAGTCCTCCCCTGACGAAGGGATTCAACCTAAACATTCCATATCTCCATGAGGTAAATACAACTACATCAAATCATCACTCACAGCGTCTTCCTGGCCGCCCACATCTGCGGTGGGTCGGTGACACGCTTATTTTTGATAACGATAAAGCAAACGATAATTATTATCAATTAAATTGTTAAAAAATATATCTTTGTTTCAGCGTACAAGGATAAAAAAACCCGCTCGAATGAGCGGGTTAAAAGAGAGGGAGTGCGGTTATTGTTTAAATCGTTCCGGGAATTCCATTTCACTGTAGCGAACGAAGTGTGTTCCTTTCGTCAGTTTGTAACCAAACCAGATGACGAGGAACAGCGGAATACCAATGTAGGTTGCCGTGACGGCGCCCCAGTCAATGGTATCCGCCAGGAACGCTTCATAGTTCTGTCCCAGCGTAATAATCAGACACAGAATGAAGGCGAAAATAGGCCCCAGCGGGAAGAAGCCGGAACGATACGGCAGCGAGTTAATGTCATAGCCCTGTTTGACATAGCCACGGCGGAAACGGTAGTGGCTAATGGCAATCCCCAGCCAGGCAATAAAGCCCGTCATCCCCGAGGTGTTCAGCAGCCACAGGTATACCGTCTGGTTGCCAAACATGGAGGTCAGGAAGCACAGACCGGCGATTACCGTTGTTGCGTACAGCGCGTTACGTGGAACGCCGCCGCGGGACAGTTTCGCGAAGATACGCGGGGCTTTACCGTCGCAGGCCAGGGTGTAGAGCATACGGGTGGATGCGTACATCCCGGAGTTACCGGCAGAAAGCACGGCGGTCAGGATCACGGCGTTCATCACTGCCGCCGCAGACAGCAGACCGGCGTGCTGGAAGACCAGCGTGAACGGGCTGACGCTAATGTCTTTGACGTCATTGCGCAGCAGGCTTGGATCGGTGTATGGAATGATCAGGCTGATAATCAGGATCGCGAACACGTAGAACAGCAGGATACGCCAGAAGACCTGACGAACCGCACGCGGAATATTTTTTTCCGGGTTCTCAGACTCACCGGCAGCGATACCAATCAGTTCAGTCCCCTGGAAGGAGAAGCCGACAATCATTGCCACGCCAATCATTGCCGAAAGACCACCGGCAAACGGCGCATCGCCTGTTGTCCAGTTGCTCCAGCCCGCAGGTTCAGCACCTTTGAAAATACCAACGATCATCGCCACACCGACGACGATAAAGATGATGACGGTTGCCACTTTGATCAAAGAGAACCAGTATTCCGCTTCGCCGAAACCGCGTACGGAGATGTAGTTCAGCAGGAAGATGACGGTCAGGAACAGTGCGCTCCAGATCCAGCCCGGCGTATCCGGGAACCACCAGTTCATCACCAGCTGTGCAGCGACGAGGTCAACGGCGATGGTGACCGCCCAGTTGTACCAGTAGTTCCAGCCCAGCGCGAAGCCGAAACCTTCTTCAACGTATTTTTGACCGTAGGTCGAAAACGAACCTGACACCGGCATGTACGCGGCCAGTTCGCCCAGACTGGTCATCAGGAAGTACACCATCAGGCCAATCAGGATATAAGAGAAAAGCGCCCCACCCGGGCCTGCTGCCGAAATCGTTGCGCCAGAGGCAACGAAAAGACCTGTACCGATTGAACCGCCAATGGCGATCATCGTCAGGTGACGCGCCTTGAGTTCACGACGGAGCGTGGGCGCTTCTGTGGTTTTAATTTCTGAAACCATATGAAAATGCTGTCCATTTAATAAATGAGGCGCGATTGTAGCAGACGATCCGGATTCCTTCCGGCAGAAATACTCAGTTATAAGAGAGCTTCATGACGCGGCCAGGATTATAAGTAAAGCATAATTTTTCCCTCTCCCCATTGGGGTGAGGGACGCGTTTAGATTTCGCAATAGCGCAGAAAACGCTGCAGCGAGCTGGAGAGGTGTTTCTGACGATGGTGAATGCGCCACAGCGTGCGCACCAGTTTCGGGAGCGGAACGGGAATTTCCACCAGCGACCCCGTCTCAAGCTGTTCAGCAATGACCCGCCGTGAAAGACAGCTGATGCCCAGGCCATGACGCACCGCGTGCTTAATCGCCTCTGAGTTCCCCAGCTCCATCCCCAGCTGGAAATGCGGCAGATGGGACAGCAGCAGGTAATCGACAATTTCCCGCGTGCCGGAGCCCTGCTCACGCAGGATCCACTGCGCCTGTGCCAGCCGCTCCAGCGTCACTTCGCCCTGTAATAAAGACGAGGCCGGGGACGCAAAGACCACCAGCTCATCCTCCAGCCAGGGCTCGGCAATGATATCGACGTTATGGCAGGGACCTTCGATGAGACCGATATCCACGCGGAAATCGATCACCGCGTTGATGACGTCCTGGCTATTACCGACGCTCATTTCCAGCGGCAGGGTGGGAAAATCCCGACGGTAGCGGGCAATCACTTCCGGCAGGATGTAATTCCCGATGGTGCTGCTGGCATAGACGCGGATCGCCCCGTTGTCTTCGCGGAACAGCTGTTCGATTTCGATAGCCTGCTCCAGCAAGGCCAGCGCGCGCGGGTAGAGAAGGCGCCCGTGCTCGTTGACCACCAGGCGCTTCCCTACCCTGTCGAAAAGCTGAACGCCCAGCTGACCTTCGAGGTCGGTCAGGGCTGCGCTGACCGCAGATTGCGAGAGCGCCAGCATCTGCGATGCCTGCGTCGTCGACCCGCTTTTCAGCACTTCGGCAAAGACTTCCAGCTGGCGCAATGTAATGTGCATGGTTGCTTACCACTTATATAGATTGATTATAAGTATATAATCAATTTTATTTTTAAGCCAGAGCGCCGTAACCTTTAGCCAGACAAAGGAGAAGGTTATGTCAGAACTCACCTTACAGCATCATCGTACATTGTGGCACTTCGTGCCGGGTCTTGCGCTCAGCGCCGCGGTGACCGGCGTGGCGTTATGGGGCGGAAGCATTCCCGCCGTTGCCGGTGCAGGTTTTAGCGCCTTAACGCTGGCGATATTGCTCGGCATGGTCGTGGGTAACACCGTTTACCCACATATCTGGAAATCCTGTGACGGCGGCGTGATCTTCGCCAAACAGCACCTGCTGCGTCTCGGAATCATTCTCTACGGCTTTCGTCTCACTTTTTCGCAGATTGCCGACGTTGGCGTCAGCGGGATCGCCATCGATGTCCTGACGCTGACCAGTACCTTTTTACTGGCCTGCTTTATCGGCCAGAAAGTCTTTGGTCTGGATAAGCAAACCAGCTGGTTAATCGGCGCAGGCAGCAGTATTTGCGGCGCTGCGGCGGTACTGGCAACGGAACCTGTCGTGAAGGCCGAAGCCAGCAAAGTGACCGTGGCGGTGGCGACGGTAGTAATCTTCGGTACGGTGGCGATTTTCCTCTACCCGGCGATGTATCCGCTGGTGGCCCACTGGTTCAGCCCGGAAACCTATGGCATCTATATTGGCTCAACCATGCACGAAGTGGCTCAGGTGGTCGCAGCAGGTCACGCGATTAACCCGGAAGCTGAAAACGCGGCGGTGATTGCCAAAATGCTGCGCGTGATGATGCTTGCGCCGTTCCTGATTTTCCTGGCCGCGCGGGTTAAACAGCTGGCTCCGGCGGGCGGCAGCGAGAAAAGTAAAATCACCATTCCGTGGTTTGCGATCCTGTTTATCGTGGTGGCGATTTTCAACTCCTTCCACCTGCTGCCGAAAGCCGTGGTCGATATGCTGGTGACGCTGGATACCGTGCTGCTGGCGATGGCCATGGCGGCGCTGGGGGTGACCACCCACGTCAGTGCGCTGAAAAAAGCCGGTGCGAAACCGCTGCTGATGGCGCTGGTGCTTTTCATCTGGCTGATTGTCGGTGGCGGCGCGATTAACCTGCTGGTGCACAGCGTGATGCGTTAATGCATTGATTCCAAAAATATTAATAAAATCTGAAAAATTCCTAATTGCCATCAACAGCTCAGTGGAGATGAATAATCTCTGCTGAACTGTTTGTCTTTGTGTCATTTTAAGGAAGAGGATGGCGATGGGAGGATTTTGCAATATCACGGGCTTTATACCCAGCCAGCGTACAGTTGAAGCCCTGCGAAAGATGGAAGATATATCAAGGTCAGCCAGTATCCTGACCACTCTCCTGGCAGGCGTTCCACTGTTTCAGATCTTTGCCGGGCGTGGTGACTACATTGGGTTAGGATCAAGCGTCAGTGCTTATAACATTGCAACTTATGACTGGGAAAAATTGCAGTTAGCTTTTCGCAGTATTCAGGATATACAACGAAGAAAACTGCTAGAAATTGTGATTGACGCAGAAACATCCTCTACTGGTGAAGACCTTAAGTTCTGGAGGTGCATGGATCATGCACTATAAATCTCTCCTGCCATTAATCATCATTTTGCAATTTCCGGCTTTCGCCGGGTCAGGCGATACGTCAATGCAGACACAACTTCAAGCCAAAGCAGTGCTTGAGCATCGTCTTCGGTTTTGCCGACAGTTTGAAAAGCGTGAAATAAACCCATCAGAATGGTTTGATCTATGGCTCCAGTCACAACCCATTGAAGTAAGAAGAAAGGTACTTTGGAATTTACATCTGCAAGCCAACGAACGATGCTACGGTGCAGAGCGTGACGCCTACTCAATAGCGCTTATCAAATACACTGCTATAACGGGCGATAGAACACTGCTGGATGACTGGATATCGTTCTATGATGACCCAGGGCTAAAAAGGGATATCCAACTTCCCTTTCCTGAAACCGAATACAATAAACAACTCAATAGACTGTCGCAACTTCCGGCATTTTACATGCCGTTTAACGCTGGTTCAGCGGTGGACGCCATTATACCCGATCAAGAATGGCTACTGGACCAAACTGTCCAGCGGACCTTCCAGCGAACGCCATATATTAAAGGTCTCATCATCAACGGACTGCACATTCAATAACGTAAACCCCTTTTAGATCCGCTATTATTGCCCTTTTCGATGGTGGGTTTAACAGGAGTCCCTTTATGAAATATGTTGGAGCGCACGTCAGCGCTGCAGGTGGCCTTGCCAATGCTGCCATTCGCGCCGCCGAAATTGAGGCGACCGCTTTCGCCCTGTTCACCAAAAACCAGCGCCAGTGGCGCGCCGCGCCGCTCACCACGGATGTGATTGATGATTTCAAAGCCGCCTGTGAGAAATACCGCTACGGGCCGGGTCAGATCCTCCCCCATGACAGCTACCTGATCAACCTCGGACATCCGGTACAGGACGCGCTGGAGAAGTCCCGCGAAGCGTTTCTCGATGAAGTACAGCGCTGCGAACAGCTGGGGCTGACGCTGCTGAACTTCCATCCGGGTAGCCATCTGATGCAGATCGACGAAGATGCCTGTCTGGCGCGCATTGCCGAATCCATCAACATCACCCTGGATAAAACTAAAGGCGTGACGGCGGTGATTGAGAATACCGCCGGTCAGGGCAGCAACCTCGGCTTTAAGTTTGAACATCTGGCGGCCATTATTGACGGGGTGGAAGATAAATCCCGCGTGGGCGTGTGCATTGATACCTGCCACGCCTTTGCCGCCGGTTATGACCTGCGCACCACCGAGGCCACGAAAAACACCTTCGACGAGTTCGGGCGCATTGTTGGCTTTAAGTATCTGCGCGGTATGCACCTGAACGATGCGAAAAGCGCCTTTGGCAGCCGCGTTGACCGCCACCACAGCCTGGGCGAAGGTAATATCGGCCATGATGCGTTCCGCTTTATCATGCAGGATGCCCGTTTCGATGGGATCCCCATGGTGCTGGAAACCATTAACCCGGATATCTGGGCGGAAGAGATTGCCTGGCTGAAAGCACAGCAGACAGAGCAGGTGGTTGCGTAAGAATGAACGAAAGAGAGAAGCAGATACTCAAGATCCTGCGGCGTAATCCCCTTATTCAGCAAAACGAAATCGCCGATATTTTGCAGATCAGCCGTTCGCGTGTCGCGGCACATATTATGGATCTGATGCGCAAGGGGATGATCAAAGGTAAAGGATATATCCTCACCGAACGGGAGTATTGCGTGGTGGTCGGCGCCATCAATATGGATATTCGCGGCACGGCGGAAATCCCCTATCCGCAATCGGCCTCTCATCCGGGCAACATTCACTGTTCCGCTGGCGGCGTGGGCCGTAATATCGCGCATAATCTTGCCTTGCTGGGAAGAGACGTCCATTTAATTTCAGCGGTAGGCAGTGATTTTTACGGCGAAACACTGCTGGAGCAAACGCGTCAGGCGGGGGTAAATGTCTCCAGCTGTATCCGCTTACACGGACATAACACGTCAACCTACCTCTCCGTCGCAAACCAGCAAGATGAAACGGTGCTGGCGATAAACGATACACAGATTCTGCAAAAGCTGACGCCGCAACTGCTGGACAACTCGCGGGATCTGCTCCGTCACGCCGGGGTGATACTTGCCGATTGCAACCTCACCCCGGAAGCGATGGAGTGGGTCTTCACCATAGCGGATGATATTCCGGTCTTTATTGATACCGTTTCTGAATTCAAAGCGGAAAAAATTAAGACCTGGTATTCACGGATCCATACCCTAAAGCCGACCCAAAAGGAACTGGAGATCCTCTGGGGCAATCCCGTCATTACCGATGCTGACCTGGCCCGCGCAGCGGATTTTCTGCATCAGCAAGGGGTTCAGCATGTTTATGTTTACATGAAGGATGAATCGGTTTTTTGTAGCCAGAAGAATGGCGAACAATTTCGTCTCTTCCCGCCTGCGCATCCTGTCGTGGACGGTTTTGGCGCGGATGACGGTTTTATGGCGGGCCTTCTCTATAGTTTTCTGGAAGGGAGCGATTTTCGTGACGGTGCGAATTTCGCGATGGCGTGTGCTGCCTTATCACGCGCCAGCGTCAGCCTCAATAATCCTGCCCTTTCAGCTAATAACGCCCTCTATCTGCTCAATACAACCCAGGCATAATGCCTGGGTCATTCTTTATAAACTGATGAAGAAACCCGCAATCGTCGCGCTCATGAGATTGGAAAGCGTAGCTGCTGCCAGGGCCCGCATTCCCAACTGCGCTATTTCGGGCGCCCGCTGTGGCGCAATGGCGGAAAATGCGCCGACGACAACGCCAATGGATCCAAAATTGGCGAAACCGCAGAGGGCGAAAGAGATAATGGCGATGGTTTTTACATCCAGAGAGCCTGCCGTTTGCAGATACGGTGAGAAATTGAGGTAGGCCACAAACTCATTGATTGCCAGCTTCTGACCGATCAGGCTTCCGGCAAGCGTTGCTTCATGCCAGTCAACCCCCATAATCCAGGCCAGCGGAGCCAGAACATAACCAAAAATCCCTTCAAGCGTGGCGTGTTCGTAACCAAACCAGCCACCAATGCCGCCAATCATGCCGTTGATCAGCGCAATGATAGCGACAAACGCCATCACTACCGTTGCAACACCCGCAGCAATTTTTAGCCCGGTCATCGCCCCGCTCGCGGCAGCTTCAATAATGCTTTTCGGTGGAGTTTCAGTGAATGACAGGTTATCAAAAGTGACGTTTGACGCTTCCGTCGCCGGGCTGAGTATACGCGCAAACAGGATCCCACCCGGAATGGCCATCAGCGATGCGGCGAGCAGATAATCAATCGGCACGCCCATTCCGGCATAACCAATCATCATCGAGCCAGCAATCGATGCCATACCGCTACAGATCGCGGTGAACAGTTCATTGCGGTTAAGACGCTCAATAAACGGCTTCACAATTGCCGGGATCTCGTTTTGCCCGAGAAAGATGGTGGTCACGGCAACAAAGGATTCGATCTTACTGATGTGCAGTGCTTTCTGGAAAATACCGCCAAGAAACCGGATAAGCAGCCCCATCACGCCGATGTAATAGAGCAGGCTGATCAGGGCGGTGACAAAAATAATGGCAGGTAACACACGAAACGCGAAGATGAACCCCGCCCCATCAAACAGAACATCCATTTTCGGCCCTACCAGCGAGCCAAAGATAAAGGCGCTCCCTGCATCACTGTAGGACATGACTTTATGTACGCCCAGCGCGGCCTGCTCAACAAGCCATTTACCGGGAGGAAAATAGAGCATAATCCCACCGATGGCGATCTGCAGAACCAGCGCAGCCCCCACGGTACGCAGGCTGATACGCTTTTTATTGACTGACAACAGGAACGCAATTGCCAGTAAAATTATCATCCCCACAACACTTCTCATGATATCCATAACGAATTCCCTTCATGCCAGTAAACCCGGCGTTGTCGCCGGGCCTCAGTTGTGTTTGCCCCTGGTGGTCGACAGCATGCTGACTGAACGGTTTTAGCAGGCGAGACGTTGATAGGCTTTCGCTATCTCGCAGGCCAGCACGGCGTTGTTGAAGACCAGCTGTATATTAGACTTCAGGCTGTCGCCACCGGTCAGATCGGCCACCCGGGCCAGCAGGAAAGGCGTGCTTTCTTTGCCCACGATGCCCTGCTCTTCAGCTTCTCGTACCGCCTGATCGATGGCTGCGTTAATTTTGCCTTCTGCCATAGCGAACGATTCAGGAATCGGATTGGCCACCACCAGTCCGCCGTTCAGACCCGTCTGCCACTTCACGAGCATGGCGCGGGCAATCTCTTCTGCGGTATCGAGACGAATGCTCACGTCAAATGGACTGGTACGACAGAAAAAAGCCGGAAGAGAGGTTGTCTGGTAGCCAATTAACGGGACACCGAAAGTTTCTAAATATTCGGTGGTGAGCCCCAGATCGAGAATAGATTTCGCGCCCGCACACACCACCGTGACATTGGTATGTGCCAGCTCCTGAAGATCGGCAGAAATATCAAACGTGCGTTCAGCACCACGATGAACACCACCGATTCCCCCGGTTGCAAAAACTTTAATTCCGGCCAGCGCCGCAATAATCATGGTGGAGGCAACCGTTGTGGCACCATTTTTTTTGGCTGCTACGACAAACGGTAAATCCCGGCGACTGACTTTTGTGACGCTGTGCCCTTCGCGCCCCAATAACTCAATTTCATCTTTACTCAATCCCACCTTCATTATTCCGCCAATAATGGCAATAGTTGCCGGAACAGCGCCATGCTGACGAATGGTTTGTTCGACCTCAATTGCCGTTTGTGCATTTTGTGGGAAAGGCATCCCATGAGAAATAATGGTGGATTCGAGCGCGACGACCGGCTTTTTATTTTTAAGCGCGTCCTGTACCTCTGGTGAGATTTGCAGTAATTCAGCATTCAGTGTTAATTCAGACATGCGGATTTCTCCAGTAAGGAAATAACGTTTTCAACAGATAAATCAGGGTTGTTGGTATATTCACAGGCAAGCGCCATGGATGAGCACCCCTGCGCGAAACGTACGGAATCAATAAATGACAAACCATCTACCCAGCAGGAGACCAGCCCGGCCATCATGGCGTCGCCTGCACCGGTCACATTAATGACCTGCGTTTTAACAGGTAATGCCCACCCATGCTCCCCGTTGGCGTGACTGTAGTAAACGCCATCCCCCCCCATGCTGAGTACCAGCCGCGTTAGCCCATGCGCATGGAACCAGGCGGCAACATCCGCAACGTCGTCACGTCCGGAAAGCGCAATCCCACTGAGGGTTTCGGCTTCCAGTCGGTTGGGTTTCAGCGTGTGGATTTTGTCGAGATGATTGCGAATTTTGATACATTTCCAGGCGGATACCGGGTCTACAAATACCGGTACGCCGCCGGCATTTTCGAGTATCCAGACCAGTGCCTCCTCACTGATATTACAGTCGGCAACAACTGCTGATGCGTGATGAATAAAATCCGCATGTTGTGCTAAAAAACGGGCAGAAATATGCTCAGAAATGCCCATATCATTGATAGCCACTAACATTTCACCCGTATTATCGAGCAGTGATAAATAACAGGATGTATTTTCAACGGGCACACACAGACTTTTTTCTACGTGGACACCACTCTGGCGGGTTTGTGTTAATAACATTTCACCATAAAAATCCTGGCCTACGGCAGTGAGTAGCCATGATGCTTTACCCAGCAATGAAAGATTATGGGCAATATTTCGTCCCACGCCGCCGGGAGAAAATTTTATCCGCCCTGGATTAGAGTCAGCATAATTGAGTGAATCATGTGAATATCCGGCCACATCCATATTGGCTGAACCGATTGTTACTATGTATTCCTTTTTGCGCATAGCACACCCTCCGGCAAAGCATTGCCATAGTAATGATGTCGCGATTAACGACATCAAAATCTATTAGAGCTTATGTTTGCAAACAAACATCTGTTTGTGTTGCGCATGTTTTGATCAAACGGAATCTGGCTGCAAGCGCTAAAGCGAGTAGTTATGAACAGAATCACATTTTTTAGCGGATATAATTCGGGAAGGCAGGAAAACCTGAGAGACAGGGCACAAAATGCAGAAATAAAAAAGGGCAGAGAATTCTCTGCCCTGGGAGAGGGGATTTATATCACGCCGCTTTCGCCACCACGTCCGCTTCAGGACGTTTGAGCACCGCGTAAGAGAGACCAGCTACCAGCGTACCCGCAACAATCGCCAGCAGGTAACCCAGTACCGGTGTGATGGCGCCAGGGATCAACAGGACAAACAGACCGCCGTGTGGTGCCATCAGTTTTGCGCCAATCGCCATGGAGATAGCGCCGGTCACCGCGCCGCCAACGATACAGCACGGCAGAACACGCATTGGATCACGGGCGGCGAATGGAATCGCCCCTTCGGTGATAAAGCACAGACCCAGTACCAGCGCCGCTTTACCCCCTTCCTGCTGCGCTTTGTCGAATTTACGACGCGCGATAATCGTGGCCAGACCCAGTGCCAGCGGAGGCACCATACCTGCGGCCATAATGGCAGCCATCGGTGCGTAGGTCTGGGTACTCAGCAGGCCAACACCGAAAGCGTACGCTGCTTTGTTCACCGGGCCACCCATGTCGGTACACATCATGCCCCCGAGGATCGCACCCAGCAGTACCGCATTCGCAGTACCCATGGTTTGCAGCCAGTGAGTCAGGCCCGCGAGGATGCCTGCAACCGGCTTACCAATCAGGTAAATCATCGCCAGCCCAACCACCAGACTGGAAATCAGCGGGATAATCAGGATCGGTTTCAGCGCTTCCATACTCTGCGGCAGCTTCAGCTTCGCGCTGATAAGCTTCGCGACGTAACCCGCCAGGAAACCGGCAATAATACCGCCGATAAAACCGGAGCCGGTGCTGACGGCCAGCATACCGCCGATAAGTCCCGGCGTCAGGCCAGGACGGTCAGCGATGGAGAAGGCAATAAAGCCCGCCAGAACAGGTACCATCAGCGCGAAAGCAGAACCACCACCGATCTGCATCAATGCTGCAGCCAGCGTCCCTTGTTCTTTAAAGGCGGTAATACCAAATGCGAATGACAGCGCAATACACAAACCACCCGCGACCACCATTGGCAGCATGTAAGAGACACCGGTCAGCAAGTGACGATAGGCACCTGCTGACTCTTTCTTCCCTTCCGTCGCGGTCTGTGCGGTACCAGTAGCCTGATACGGCTTCGCTTCCACCAGCGCTTTATCAAACTCCTGCGCGGTTTTTTTCAGCGCCAGGCCGGTTGAGGTACGGTACATCGGCTTACCGGCAAATTTCGCCAGATCCACTTCGATATCCGCCGCCACAATCACCAGATCGGCTTCCGCCACTTCTTCAGGGGTGATAGCGTTGCCCGCGCCCACAGAGCCACGCGTTTCAACTTTTACCCACCAGCCGCGTTTTTTCGCTTCGGTTTCAATGGCTTCAGCCGCCATGAAGGTGTGAGCCACCCCCGTCGGACAGGCCGTCACCGCGACAATGCGTTTCGGTCCTGCTGCAGCAACCGGTGCCGTGGCGACAGGCGCGCTGTAAACAGTCGCATGACCTTTCGCTTCACTCAGGAACAGTTCCGGGTGGGCCACCGCACGATTAATATCGCCCAGCCACACTTTTTTGCCATTCAGCGCACTGTCAGCCGGGATTTTATCGCCCAGGACAATAGCCAGTTCGGCATCACCTGGATTATCGATAATCTCCAGATGCGCTTTTTGTGCCGCCGCGCCCAGCAGGGTCTTCGCCATATAGGCGCGAGCCTGTCCGAGACCGGAGTCAATGATCAGCAGCGTTTTCATTATTCCTCTCCTGCTGTTAGTTAAAAGGTTTTAAGTCAACGCGCGCCATCATCGCGGCTAACTGGGTACGATCGGTAATACCGACATTGCTCTGGCTGACGGCCAGGGCTGCAACGGCGGTGGCAAGACGTAAAGTATGTTCACTGGATTCACGCATTAGCAGACCATAAATCAGGCCGCCAACCATGGAATCCCCTGCACCAACGGTGCTGACAACGTCAACCGATGGCGGTTTGGCGATCCATTCGCCGGACGCGTTAACCCACAACGCCCCTTCTGCACCAAGCGAAATCACCACATGAGCGATACCCTGCTCGCGCAGCGCATGGGCAGCGTCAATCACATCTTTTAATTCTGGCAGCTTACGACCGGCCCAGATCTCCAGTTCACGGCGATTTGGCTTCACCAGCCACGGAGAGGCTTTCAGACCCGCAACCAGCGCGTCGCGGCTGCTGTCAAAAATAATGCATGGGCACTGGCTGCGCAGGCGCGTCATCCAGTCGGTGAACGCTTCCGGGCTCACGCCGGACGGCAGACTGCCGCTGACGCACACCATGTCGAACTGGCCCAGCCAGGTCAGGGAATCGTTCACAAAACGCTCCCAGTCGGACGGTGTCACCTCAAAGCCGGAGAAGTTCAGATCGGTTACTTCACCGTCTTTCTCCGTCAGCTTAACGTTGATACGGGTACGGCCCTGAACAACCTGAAAACGGTTAGCAATGCCCAGCTCGCTGAACAGCTGCTGGAAACCATCCTGGTTATCTTTACCGAGGAATCCCCCCACGGTGACATCGATACCGAGATCCTTGAGCACTTTCGCGACGTTAATCCCTTTACCCGCAGCATGCAGGCCAGTGGTACGCACGAGGTTTACTTCGCCGCGCTCAATTTCCGGGCAAAACCCCACCAGGTCATAAGCCGGGTTCAGCGTAATAGTCGCAACACGTCTGCTCATTATGCGCCCTCCCCCAGACCCGCGGCGATGGCATCGCCAATCGCTTTCAACGCCTGTTCAGCATCCGCACCCTGCGCGGTGAAGCGCAGACGGTGACCTTTCTTCACGCCCAGCGCGACAACTTTCATCAGACTACGGCCGTTGGCCGGTTTGCCCGTGCCATCAAGATTCGCCACGGTGATCTCACTTTCGAATTGTTTAATGGTATTCACCAGCATGGTGCCGGGACGGGCATGCAGGCCGTGTTCGTTACGCACCACGAACTCTGCGGTCAGCACGTCATCCGTCAGCGCATCATCACTGGTCAGCAGTGCCAGCACGGTGGAGGCATCAGCGTTCAGCAGTTTTTCAGCTTTGTTGTTCAACAGCAGATCGCCCAGACGTTTCAGCACGGAAACCGGCTGTTCATCGTTCATCGCCACGGTCACCAGCATGGCCGCACGTTCGCCGTCTACGTCAAACGCGCTGGCCGCGCGGCTCACGGCGATAGCACTGCGCAGGTTGCCTTCAGCACTGTCGTTCAGCCAGATACCCTGCCCCAGATTCAACGGCTTATCGTTGATCACGTGCGTTACGAAGGTGGCATCCGCCGCGCCGGCTTCCTTCAGGCGACCCGCGTTTAGCGCCTGCAGCGTCACCAGGTCGGAGGCAACCACGTCCAGCGTCAGCGTTTCATTATCCAGTTTCAGCGCTTCACTCTGTTTTTCGCCCATCAGCAAGGCGCGCAGCTCTTCCGCTGTCGTGGCGGATTTGAGCTGTTCAGCCACCGCGTCATCACTCAGGACGTGCGTCAGCTGACGCAGCAGGCCTAAGTGTTCGTCGCTGCTGGCCGCGATACCGATAGCCACATAGGCCACCTGCCCCTCGCCCCAGAGCACGCCCTGCGGGAACTGATAAACCTTAACGCCGGTTTTCAGCACCTGATCGCGGGTGTCCGTCGTGCCGTGCGGAATGGCAATGCCGTTGCCGAGGAAGGTTGAGGTCTGCTGTTCGCGCGCCAGCATGCCGTTTACGTAGCCGTCCGCGACGTTACCCGCTTGCACAAGTGCAGCGGCAACCTGGCGAATAGCCTCTTCTTTATCCCCGGCCTGAGCGCCCGGGTGGATATCCTGAACAGATAACTGGAACATGGTTCTCCTCTCCTGCTGAACTTGAATCGTTTCAGCTTAAATGAGAAAAAATGCGCTAGCCTGCTCCGTTTGTTAAAACAAGATAGCGCTGAAACGTTTCAAAAAGTCTTGCGCTTTCTGCAATGCCTTGCAAGTAAACTCGTCTTTCTGATGTCAGAATTTAGAGATACAGCACATTTCTTATTCCTTCAGCTGAATATTGCTGAAGTTCAGCAAGTCAGTTTCAGCTAAGGTCAGCCGGGGAGGATGCAAGATGAAATGCCATTTTGATTTTTCGTGGCATCATTGACCGCACCCACTGTTTATTTTTTAGCTGACGGCGTAAACTCCGCTCCCTCTCTGCTACTCGCTAATTATAAAACATGCATAACACCCCTGCGGCTGCCTCACCGAAGCCCTTTGATTTGACCTCAGCAGCCTTCCTGATTGTTGCCTTCTTCACGGGTATTGCCGGTGCGTTACAGACGCCGACGCTGAGTTTATTTCTGACCAATGAGGTTCATGTTCGTCCGGCAATGGTCGGCTTCTTTTTTACCGGAAGCGCCATCATCGGCATCCTCGTCAGTCAGTTTCTGGCAGGGCGCTCCGACAGAAAAGGCGATCGTAAAAGCCTGATCGTTTTCTGCTGCCTGCTCGGTGTACTGGCCTGCGTTCTGTTTGCCTGGAACCGTAACTATTTCATTCTGCTGTTCATCGGCGTGTTCCTGAGCAGCTTTGGCTCGACGGCAAACCCACAGATGTTCGCCCTTGCCCGCGAGCACGCCGACCATACCGGACGCGAAGCGGTGATGTTCAGCTCTGTTATGCGTGCTCAGGTGTCGCTGGCATGGGTGATAGGGCCGCCGCTGGCTTACGCGCTGGCGATGGGTTTTGGCTTTACGGTGATGTACCTGAGTGCGGCCGTTGCGTTTGTCGTCTGCGGCGCGCTGGTGTGGTTCTTTCTGCCGTCAATGCGCAAAGAGCCCAAAGTGGCAACGGGTGTGCTGGAAGCCCCGCGCCGTAACCGCCGCGATGCCCTGCTTCTCTTTATTATCTGCACGCTGATGTGGGGCACCAATAGCCTGTATATCATCAACATGCCGCTGTTTATTATTGATGAACTGCATCTGCCGGAAAAGCTGGCGGGCATTATGATGGGCACCGCCGCCGGGCTTGAGATCCCGACCATGCTCATCGCGGGTTACTACGCGAAGCGTTTCGGAAAGCGTTTTTTAATGCGCATAGCCGCCGTCGCTGGCCTGCTGTTCTATATTGGTATGTTGACGGTTCACACGCCGGGGCTGTTGCTGGCTTTACAGCTGCTGAACGCCATTTATATCGGCATTCTCGCCGGGATAGGCATGCTCTACTTCCAGGATCTGATGCCGGGCCAGGCAGGCTCCGCCACGACCCTGTATACCAATACCACCCGCGTGGGCTGGATTATCGCCGGTTCAATGGCCGGCGTCGTGGCTGAGATCTGGAACTATCACACCGTGTTCTGGATTGCGCTGGTGATGTGCACGCTGACGCTTGGCTGTCTGGCGAAGATTAAAGACGTTTAAGGCGCGGTGAGCGCTTCCAGCTCAAGCAGGTACGTCATCGCCTGCTCGCGCGTGGTGCCGCACATTTCGGCTGAGGGCTGAAGCCCGGAACAGACCTTCGGGCGCAACGGTGAGCCAAAGATCATACACAGGTTAGTCTCTGAGAGCTGAACGCAGCGGGTATTGGCAGGCTTGCCTTCGGGCATTCCTGGAATGGGACTTGAAATGGACGGTGCAGTACAGCACGCGCCACAATCTGGACGGCAATCCATAAATGCTCTCTTCGCTGACGAACGCCCGCTCAGTCGGGCATCGCGCGCACAGTAACACCTTTTGTGTATTGATAGCAAAAGCCACGAATTCCTCTTGCCTGAAAGGCCGCGCACGAGTAATTTGGCGCGATATTTTTTACCTCCCGTAAACAGGATTACTGCAATGCCAAGAGCGAACGAAATTAAGAAAGGTATGGTACTGAATTACAACGGCAAATTGCTGATTGTGAAAGATATCGACATTCAGGCCCCGAGCGCCCGTGGCGCAGCAACGCTGTACAAAATGCGTTTCGCCGATGTCCGTACTGGCCTGAAAGTGGAAGAGCGCTTTAAAGGTGACGATATCGTTGATACCGTGACCCTGACCCGTCGCTACGTTGATTTCTCCTACATCGACGGCAACGAATATGTATTCATGGACAAAGAGGATTACACCCCGTACATCTTCACCAAAGATCAGATTGAAGAAGAGCTGCTGTTCATTCCTGAAGGCGGCATGCCTGACATGCAGGTTCTGACCTGGGATGGCGTGCTGCTGGCGCTGGAACTGCCTCAGACTGTCGATCTGGAAATCGTTGAAACGGCACCAGGCATCAAAGGCGCATCTGCGAGCGCCCGCAACAAACCGGCTACCCTGACAACCGGTCTGGTTGTGCAGGTACCGGAATACCTCTCAGCGGGCGAGAAAATCCGCATCCATATCGAAGAAAAACGCTATATGGGTCGTGCTGACTGATTGCGGCTTTTGCCCGGTGGCGTTACGCTTACCGGGCCTACGAAAAACCGGCCCTGAAGCCGGTTTTTGTGTTTTTGTAGGCCGGGTAAGGCGTAGCCGCCACCCGGCAATGTCGCTTACAGAAGCTCCGGATACTTCGTCATCTTCAGCGCCAGCTCCACGCCGCGCACTTCCGCCATCCCTTTCAGACGGCCAATTGCCGAATAGCCAGGGTTGGTTTTCTTACGCAGATCGTCGAGCATCTGGTGGCCGTGATCGGGACGGAATGGAATAGGACGTACATCGCCCGCCTGCTTACGACGCGCCTCTTCCGCCAGAATGGCGTCCACTACCGCAACCATATTCACATCACCGCCCAGGTGCGCGGCTTCGTGGAAGGTTTTTGGGTTCTCTTCACGGCAGGTCGCACGGAGATGCGTGAAGTGGATACGATCGCCAAAGGTTTCAATCATCCGCACCAGATCGTTATCCGCACGCACGCCGTAGGAGCCGGTACACATGGTAAAACCGTTGTAGATGCTGTTAACCGTCTCCTTCAGCCACTGCATATCTTCAATCGTGGAGACGATACGCGGCAGGCCGAGGATCGGACGCGGTGGATCGTCCGGGTGTACGGCCAGGCGAACCCCAACCTCTTCCGCCACAGGAACAATGGCGCGCAGGAAGTACGCCATATTTTCACGCAGCTGGTGCTTATCAATATCGCCGTACTCCGCCAGACGCGCGCGGAACTGATCCAGCGTGTACCCCTCTTCCGCACCCGGCAGGCCAGCAATAATATTGCGGGTCAGCTTTTCAATGTCCGCGTCGCTTGCCGCGTTAAACCACGCCAGCGCCTGCTGCTGCTCTTCCGCGGTATAGTCCGCTTCGGCGCCCGGGCGCTTCAGAATGTGCAGTTCGAATGCCGCAAAGGCAATCTGATCGAAACGCAGCGCTTTTGAACCGTCCGGCATCTGATATTCAAGGTCAGTGCGCGTCCAGTCCAGGATCGGCATGAAGTTATAGCAGACGGTATCAATGCCGCAGGCCGCAAGGTTACGAATGCTCTGCTGATAGTTCGCAATCCAGGTCTGATACTCCCCGGTATGGGTTTTGATATCCTCATGAACCGGAATACTTTCCACGACAGACCAGGTTAATCCCTTCTCCGCCAGCAGGGCCTGGCGCTGTTTAATTTCCTCCACCGGCCAGACCTGACCGTTAGGAATGTGATGCAGCGCCGTGACAACACCCGTTGCGCCAGCCTGACGCACATCATCAAGAGAAACCGGATCGTTCGGCCCGTACCAACGCCAGGTTTGTTCCATTACCCCACCCCTCAAGTTGTTATACCAATATGTGTTAATGCGATGACGACTACCATACATGTTTGCCGTAAAGGGTCAATACATCGCCACACATTGATTGATCAAACTCACAGAACCGGGATATTTACGGCTCACCAATTTTATTTGTTGTCATATAACTTTACACTGACATTGTTAATTAATGGTTAATCAGGTGTGTATTTCATGAAGACAATTGCCTCCACCTCGCTGCCTGCTCACGTTCAGCAACCTCGCTACGATCGCGCGCAGTTACGCTCCCGCATCGTTCATTTTGGCTTTGGTGCCTTTCACCGCGCGCATCAGGCCTTGTTAACAAACCGGGTGCTGAATGAAAAAGGCGGCGACTGGGGGATCTGTGAGATCAGCCTCTTCAGCGGTGATGTGCTGATGAGCCAGCTGCGCGCGCAGGATCATCTGTTTACCGTGCTGGAGAAAGGTGCAGACGGCAATCAGCCGATTATCGTCGGCGCCGTCCATGAATGCCTGAACGCAAAGCTGGACTCCCTGTCCGCCATTATTGAGAAATTTTGTGAGCCGCAGGTCGCGATTGTGTCGCTCACCATCACCGAGAAAGGCTATTGCATCGATCCTGCGACCGGTAAACTGGATCTGCACAACGCGCGGATCGTCCACGACCTTGAAAATCCGACTGAACCGCATTCTGCCCCGGGGATTCTGGTCGAAGCGCTCCATCGCCGCCACGAGCGTGGCCTGCCCGCCTTTACCGTGCTCTCCTGCGACAATATCCCGGATAACGGACACGTAGTGAAAAATGCGGTGCTGGGCATGGCGCAAAAACGTTCCGCTGCGCTGGCGGAGTGGATCGAAAGCCACGTCAGTTTTCCGGGCACGATGGTCGACAGGATTGTCCCCGCCGCGACTGACGCCTCGCTTGCGGAAATCACCGAAGCGCTCGGCGTTGAAGATCCGTGCGCCATCAGTTGCGAACCGTTTATTCAGTGGGTGGTGGAAGATAACTTTGTCGCGGGCCGTCCCGAGTGGGAAGTGGCGGGTGTCCAGATGGTGCAGGATGTACTGCCGTGGGAGCAGATGAAATTACGCATGCTCAACGGCAGCCACTCTTTCCTGGCGTATCTCGGGTATCTCGCGGGCTATGCGCACATTAATGAATGTATGGAGGATCCCTCTTTCCGTAATGCCGCCCGTCGGCTCATGCTCGACGAGCAGGCGCCCACATTACGTATTCAGGATGTCGACCTCACCGCCTACGCCGATAGCCTGCTCGAACGCTTTGCGAACCCGGCACTCCAGCACCGTACCTGGCAAATCGCGATGGACGGTAGCCAGAAACTGCCCCAGCGCATGCTGGACGGGATCCGCATCCATCTTGAGCGAAAAACGCCGTGGCCACTGCTGGCGCTCGGCGTGGCCGGCTGGATACGCTACGTCAGCGGCACCGACGACCGTGGCAACGCGATTGATGTTCGCGATCCCCTCAGCGATAAAATCCGTGCGGTTGTTGATGCCAGCAACGAGGCCGATCGCGTCAACGCGCTGCTGGGGCTGAGTGAAGTCTTTGGCCACGATCTGGCGCAAAACCACGTTTTTGTTGAGGCGGTTAAGCAGGCCTACCAGCGTATCAGCCGCCACGGCGCGCGTCAGGCTGTTATTGAAACGTTAAATATTTAACGATTATTGCGCTTAACACGAACGGAAAGGGTCTCCGTTCGCCCTTCCCCTTCTCATTGGTCACGTTTTTCGTCAGGATAAGAGAACAGTGTTATCGCATCACCCTTCTCTCCCGGAGCGCACGTGACCAAAACCAACCTCATCACCGGTTTTCTCGGCAGCGGAAAAACCACCTCCATTCTTCACCTGCTGGCAACTAAAGATCCGGCCGAGAAATGGGCCGTGCTGGTCAATGAATTTGGCGAGGTAGGCATTGATGGCGCACTGCTGTCATCCAGCGGCGCGCTGATTAAAGAGATCCCCGGCGGATGCATGTGCTGCGTCAATGGCCTGCCAATGCAGGTGGGACTCAACACGCTGCTGCGTCAGGGCAAACCCGACCGCCTGCTGATTGAACCCACCGGACTGGGCCACCCGAAGCAGATCCTCGATCTACTGACCGCCCCGGTTTACGAGCCGTGGATCGATCTGCGCGCCACCCTGTGTCTGCTCGATCCACGCCAGTTGCTGGATGAAAAAGCCGTCGCCAATGAGAACTTCCGCGACCAGCTCGCCTCGGCTGACATTATCGTCGCCAATAAAGAAGATCGCGCCACGGCTGAAAGTCAGGCGGCACTGGAGGCGTGGTGGCAGCATTTCGGCGGCAATCGTACGCGGGTACAGACCACCCAGGGGAAAATAGACAGCGCCCTGCTTGATCTTCCTCGTCTGAACCTCACCGAACTGCCCGCCAGCGCGGAGCACGCGCACAGTCATCCGGTTAAGCAGGGTCTGGCTGCCCTCAGTCTGCCGGAGCATCAGCGCTGGCGCCGCAATCTGAATAGCGGTCAGGGATATCAGGCCTGCGGATGGATCTTTGATGCTGAAACGGTCTTCGACACCATAGGGATCCTGGAGTGGGCCAGACTTGCCCCCGTCGATCGCGTGAAAGGGATTATGCGCACGCCGGACGGACTGGTACGGATTAACCGCCAGGGCGACGATTTCTTCATTGAAACGCAAAACGTGGCGCCGCCGGACAGCCGTATAGAGTTAATTAGTGCGGTTAACACCGACTGGAATGCCCTGCAGTCCAGCCTGTTGAAGATTCGTTTAAGTTCGGGCGGCTAACGTTGCCCCAGTTTTCACTCTATGCTGAATGTTATGACAACGCGATTTCCCCTGATATTACTGCTTAATGTCGCCGGTCTGGCGCTTTTCTTCTCCTGGTATATCCCGGCGAATCATGGTTTCTGGTTCCCGCTGGATTCGACCATTTTTCACTTCTTCAACCAGGAGCTGGTTAAGAGCAACGCCTTCCTGTGGCTGGTGGCTCTCACCAACAACCGCGCCTTCGACGGCTTCTCTCTGCTGGCCATGGGCTGCCTGATGCTCTCATTCTGGCTGAAAGCCGATAACGCGGGACGTCGACGCATTCTGATTATCGGTCTGGTGATGCTGCTGTTCGCGGTCATCATTAACCAGCTGGCTACCGCGATTATTCCGGTTAAACGTTCAAGCCCAACGCTATTCTTCACCGATATTTATCGCGTCAGCGAGCTGCTGCATATTCCGACAAAAGACGCGTCGAAGGACAGTTTCCCCGGCGATCACGGGATGATGTTGCTTATTTTTTCCGCAATAATGCTTCGCTATTTCGGCAGAAAAGCCTTTGCAATAGCCCTGATTATTTTTGTGGTTTTTGCCTTCCCGCGCGTAATGATTGGCGCCCACTGGTTCAGCGATATTGCCGTCGGTTCGCTCTCCGTTGCGCTGATTGCGTTGCCGTGGTGTCTGATGACGCCACTGAGTGACAGAATAATAGGACTGTTCGATCGCTATCTTCCGGGCAAAAAGCAACAATAATTAAACAAACATCTAACTCAAATTAACGTTAATCATCAGGGATCGACATGATCCCTGATAGCCTTCCCGCCACGATCGTTTCGCGCTGTCATATTCCTGTCATCAGTTTCATGATAAAAATGAAGCAATTGCGCGATAACGCGTCGGATCTGACCGTATTTTAAGCAATTACGAATTTTTACTTTCTGTATCACAATTTCTTATAAAAAAAAGGCTTTTTTTACTCGCAATACCCTGGGCAATCGGTTAATCTCGAACTCGTTTTGCCCCATAGAGATAATGATTTCGCTGGTGAATAATTTTGTGCGCTGTGCCACAAATGTGATCAGAAAGAATTGTCTCAATGTGAACAGATAATTAGTCTCGTCACGTTTGGCATTTTTATAACGATATTTGTCGTTAAGGACTTCAAGGGAAAATAAACAAAATGGTCAAATCTCAACCGTTTCTGAGATATATCTTACGGGGGATCCCGGCGATAGCAGTCGCGGTACTGTTGTCTGCATGTAGTACATCGAACACCGCAAAGAATATGCATCCTGAGACGCGTGTTGTGGGAATGGAAGATTCCTCGTCACTGCAAGCCTCTCAGGATGAATTTGAAAATATGGTACGTAATCTGGACGTGAAGTCCCGCATTATGGACCAGTATGCTGACTGGAAAGGCGTGCGTTATCGTCTTGGCGGCAGCACAAAAACAGGTATTGATTGTTCCGGTTTTGTACAGCGTACGTTCCGTGAGCAGTTTGGGTTAGACCTTCCGCGTTCAACGTATGAACAGCAGGAGATGGGCAAGTCGATTTCACGTACGAAACTGCGCACCGGTGATTTAGTTCTGTTCCGTGCAGGTTCTACAGGTCGTCATGTTGGTATCTACATTGGTAATGACCAGTTTGTACATGCCTCCACCAGCAGCGGTGTGACCATTTCCAGCATGAACGAACCGTACTGGAAGAAGCGTTACAACGAAGCGCGCCGTGTTCTGACCCGCAGTTAAGATGACAATTGTATCGTTGGTTATCCCTTGGCTGGCGATACGATGAAAAAAAGCACTGCTTCGGCAGTGTTTTTTTTTGCCCGTTACACTGAATACATCCAGCGGCATTTCAGGAATCACGACGTCTATGTTCACCCGCTACTTTTCCAGCAATCGCAAGATTCTGTTCATCAGCATTATCACGGGTCTTATCGCCGCCCTGCTCCTCGGGTCATTGCAGTTTTTCTGGAGCTACCACAAGCGGGAAACCAAATTCGACACCCTGATTCACGATATCTCCATCTATATGGAGAGCTATTTCGATGAGTTAAAAAACGCTGTCGATATTCTCCAGCCGCTCACGTTGAACACCTGCCAGGAGGTCAATCAGGAGCTCACCTCGCGCGCCGCCTTTAGCATTAATGTTCGCGCCTTCCTGCTGGTAAGAGACAAAATGGCATTTTGCTCATCGGCCACCGGCCCGATGAATGTCCCGATGGAGGAGCTGATACCTGAGCTGCACATCGGTAAACCGATTGATATGGCGTTGCTACCGGGCACCCCGATGTTGCCCAATAAACCCGCGATTGCCATCTGGTACCGTAACCCGTTAGTGAAGGATGGCGGTGTGTTCACCTCGGTGAATATCAATCTGACGCCTTACCTGCTCTATACCGCGCGTCAGGACGAGTTTGCGGGCATTGCCATCATTATCGGTGATAATGCGTTGTCAACGCGTTCCAGCAGGCTAGTCAAAGCACATGATTTACATGATATTCCTGCCCGTACCGCGACGCTGAAAGAGGTCCCCCTGACCATAAAACTGTATGCGGACGCGTGGACCAGCGATGAAATTCTCTATGCCCTGTTCTTCGGGCTGGTATGCGGTATTGCTGCCGGATCGCTCAATTACTACATCCTCAGCATTCGGCTCAATCCGGGTAAAGAGATTTTAAGCGCCATTAAGCGCGGTCAGTTTTATGTGGTTTATCAGCCCGTCGTTGATGCCAAATCGCTCCGGATGACCGGGCTTGAAGTGCTGATGCGCTGGAAACATCCGACAATGGGAGAAATTCCGCCAGATGCATTTATCAATTTCGCTGAAGCGCAGAAGCTGATTGTCCCGCTGACGCTGCATCTCTTTGATCTGATTATTCACGATGCCCCCGTGTTACAGACCCTTCTTCCCCCGGGCGCAAAAGTGGGGATCAACATTGCGCCCGGACATCTGCATGCGGAAAGCTTCAAAGACGATATGCGCACCTTCAAAGCGCTACTGCCGCCGGATTACTTCCAGATCGTGCTGGAAATTACCGAGCGCGACATGCTTAACCATCGGGAAGCCAACAGCCTTTTCGAGTGGCTGCATAATGAAGGCTTTGAGATAGCCATTGATGATTTTGGTACGGGCCACAGTGCGCTAATTTATCTTGAGCATTTCACCATGGACTATCTCAAAATCGACCGCGGTTTCGTGAATGCCATTGGTACCGAGACCGTGACCTCGCCGGTGCTGGATGCCGTGCTCACGCTGGCAAGGCGACTGAATATGTCGACCGTCGCCGAAGGGGTGGAAACGCCGGAACAGGCCGCCTGGCTGCGTGAACATGGCGTCAATTTCCTGCAGGGATACTGGATTAGCCGCCCGATGCCGCTGGCACAGTTCCGTGAATGGCGACCGGACGTGTCACCCGACGGTGAATAATTTCACATTGCCTGCGGCGTCACTTATTATTCAGCTTAACCGAGCCGGTCTGTAAAAGAGGGAGCCGCCGCGAAATGCTTATGCGCGTTATGTTGCTGATGTTGGCATTCACGAGCCTGTCCAGCCAGGCGCAAGCCATCAAAGAAAATATCGCCTTCGCGGTGATTGGCGAGCCGAAATACGCCGTCAATTTTACCCACTTCGATTACGTTAACCCTGACGCGCCGAAAGGCGGAAAGGTCACGCTTTCCGCCACGGGAACGTTCGACAACTTCAACCGCTTCGCCCTGCGTGGGGTGGCGGCGGCGCGAACGGAATCGCTTTACGATACGCTCTTTGTCACGTCTGATGATGAGCCCGGCAGCTACTATCCGCTGATTGCCGGGAATGTGCGTTATGCTGATAACTTCGCCTGGGCGGAAATCACCCTTAACCCCCGGGCACGTTTTCACGATGGCACACCGGTTAAGGCCAGCGACGTTGCCTTCACCTTTCATAAATTTATGACCGAAGGCGTTCCCCAGTTCCGCATTGTCTATAAGGGGGCGTCAGTCAGCGCCATTGCGCCGCTGACCGTACGCATTGAGCTGAGCGAACCGAACAAAGAGAATATGCTCAGTCTGTTCTCGCTGCCCGTGATGCCGGAATCGTTCTGGAAGAATCATAAGCTAAGCGACCCGCTCTCGACGCCACCGCTGGCAGGCGGTCCCTATCGCATCACCGACTGGCGCATGGGGCAGTATGTGGTCTACTCCCGCGTTAAAGACTACTGGGCGGCTGACCTGCCGGTAAACCGCGGGCGCTGGAACTTCGACACCCTTCGCTATGACTACTACCTTGACGATAACGTGGCGTTTGAAGCTTTCAAAGCCGGTGCCTTCGATTTACGCGTAGAGAGCAGCGCCAAAAACTGGGCGACCCGCTATATCGGGAAAAATTTCGCCAAAGGCTATATCGTTAAGGACGAACACCAAAATGCATCTGCCCAGGACACGCGCTGGCTGGCGTTTAATATTCAGCGTCCGGTATTTACTGACCGCCGGGTGCGGGAAGCCATTACCCTGGCCTTTGATTTTGAATGGATGAACAAAGCGCTGTTTTACGGCGCCTACAGCCGCGCTAACAGCTATTTCCAGAATACCGAGTATGCCGCGCGTGATTATCCGAAAGCGGACGAACTGGCCCTTCTGACGCCGCTGAAAGCCGAGCTCCCCCCGCAGGTGTTCACCCGTGTCTTTCAGCCACCCGCGTCAAACGGTGACGGTTACGATCGCGACAACCTGCTGAAAGCCAGCAAGCTGCTGGATGATGCAGGCTGGCACCTGAAGAATCAAAAACGGGTTAATGCCAAAACGGGTCAGCCTCTCAGCTTTGAACTGCTGCTCTCGTCCGGGGGCAACGATCAATGGGTACTGCCGTTTAAGCATAATCTTGAGCGTCTGGGCGTAACCATGAACATTCGCCAGGTCGATAACGCCCAGATCACCAGCCGCATGCGCAGCCGGGATTACGACATGATGCAGCGCCTGTGGCCCGCGCAACCGTGGCCCAGCTCGGACCTGCAAATCTCCTGGGCCTCCCGCTACATCGACTCCTCGTACAATGCTCCGGGCGTAAAAAGCCCGGCGATTGATGCGCTGATTGCGAAAATTGTGGCGGCGCAGGGAGATAAAGAAAAGCTCGTGCCGCTTGGGCGCGCCCTCGACAGAGTGTTAACCTGGAATTACTACATGCTGCCGATGTGGTACATGGGCGAAGACCGCCTCGCGCGCTGGGACAAGTTCTCCGTGCCTGCCGTGCGCCCGGTCTATTCCCTCGGCTTTGATACCTGGTGGTATGACGTCAACAAAGCCGCCAGACTTCCCGCTGAGCGGCGATAAGGAATCATCATGGGCGCGTATCTTCTCCGCCGTCTGCTGCTGGTCATCCCCACCCTGTGGGCCATCATCACGATTAACTTTTTTATCGTGCAAATCGCCCCCGGAGGGCCGGTCGATCAGGCGATTGCCGCCATTGAATTTGGCAACAGCGGCGGCATGCCCGGCGGGGGCGGTGAAGGCATGGGCGCGAGCCATGCGCGAACCGGCGTGGGGAATATCAGCGAAAGCCATTATCGCGGCGGACGCGGTCTGGATCCGGAGGTGATCGCCGAGATCACTCATCGCTACGGTTTTGACAAACCGATTCACGAGCGCTATTTCAAAATGCTCTGGGATTACATCCGCTTTGATTTCGGCGACAGTCTGTTTCGCAGCGCGTCAGTGTTAACGTTGATTAAGCAAAGCCTGCCGGTGTCGATAACGCTGGGGCTATGGGGAACACTGATCATCTATCTGGTCTCGATTCCGCTCGGGATCCGCAAAGCGGTTTATAACGGCAGCCGCTTTGATATCTGGAGCAGCACGTTCATCATCATCGGCTATGCCATTCCGGCGTTTCTTTTTGCCGTTCTGCTGATCGTCTTTTTTGCCGGGGGAAGTTATTTCGATCTCTTCCCACTGCGAGGGCTCGTCTCCGCCGATTTCAGCACGTTGCCCTGGTATCAGAAAATAACCGACTATCTCTGGCATATCACCCTGCCGGTTCTGGCCACCGTCATAGGCGGCTTTGCCGCCCTGACCATGTTGACCAAAAACGCCTTTCTCGATGAAATTCGTAAACAGTATGTCGTCACCGCCCGTGCCAAGGGCGTGAGTGAAAAGCAGATCATGTGGAAACACGTGTTCCGCAACGCCATGCTGCTGGTGATCGCCGGATTTCCAGCCACGTTCATCAGTATGTTTTTTACCGGCTCACTGCTGATAGAGGTGATGTTCTCGCTCAACGGTCTGGGCCTGCTGGGCTATGAGGCCACCGTGTCGCGTGATTATCCGGTGATGTTTGGCACGCTCTATATTTTCACCCTGATTGGCCTGCTGCTGAATATTGTCAGCGATATCAGCTATACGCTGGTCGATCCCCGAATCGATTTTGAGGGCCGCTGATGCCGCGTTTAAGCCCCGTCAACCAGGCCCGCTGGGCCCGCTTTCGCCACAACCGCCGCGGCTACTGGTCGCTGTGGATCTTTGCCGTGCTGTTTGTGTTGAGCATGTTTTCGGAACTGATCGCCAACGATAAACCGTTGCTGGTGCATTTTAACGACCGCTGGTACGTGCCTGTTCTGGTCAGTTACAACGAAAGCGACTTTGGCGGCCCATTTGCCACGCCGGCGGAGTATCAGGATCCGTGGCTTCGCCAGCAGATTGAGCAACACGGCTGGGCGCTCTGGGCTCCGGTGCGCTTTGGCGCAAACAGCATTAACTTCGCCACGACGACCCCCTTCCCTTCTCCGCCCTCCGCGCAAAACTGGCTGGGAACGGATGCCAACGGTGGCGACGTGCTGGCGCGCATCCTGTATGGCACCCGTATTTCGCTTCTCTTTGGGCTGATGCTGACCCTATTCTCCAGCGTGCTGGGCGTCGTGGCGGGTGCCGTTCAGGGCTATTACGGGGGAAAAATCGACCTCTGGGGCCAGCGGGTGATTGAAGTCTGGTCAGGCATGCCAACGCTGTTTCTCATCATTCTGCTCTCCAGCGTGGTGCAGCCCGGTTTCTGGTGGCTGTTAGGCATCACCGTCCTGTTCGGCTGGATGGCACTGGTGGGCGTCGTGCGCGCGGAATTCCTGCGTACCCGCAATTTCGACTATATTCGTGCCGCGCAGGCGCTTGGGGTCAGCGATCGCGGGATCATCTTCCGCCATATGCTACCGAATGCCGTGGTGGCCACGCTCACCTTCCTGCCGTTTATTCTGTGCAGCTCCATCACCACCCTCACCTCACTCGATTTCCTGGGCTTTGGTCTCCCGCTGGGTTCGCCGTCGCTCGGCGAACTGCTGCTGCAGGGTAAGAACAACCTGCAGGCGCCGTGGTTAGGCATCGCCGCTTTTCTCTCCGTGGCCGTGCTGCTTTCACTGCTGATTTTTATTGGCGAAGCCGTGCGCGATGCCTTCGACCCTAACAAGGCGGTATAAGATGACCCAGCCTCTTCTCAGTATTGATAACCTGTCGATTGCTTTTTCAACGCAGGGCGAGACGCGCACCGTGGTCACCGATCTGTCGCTGCAGATCCAGCGCGGTGAAACGCTGGCCCTGGTGGGGGAATCGGGGTCCGGCAAGAGCGTATCTGCCCTTTCCATCCTGCGCCTGCTGCCGTCTCCGCCGGTGAGCTACCCGCAAGGGGATATTCTGTTCCACGGCAGTTCACTGCTGCATGCCGACGAACACACTCTGCGCGGCATTCGCGGCAATAAAATCGCCATGATCTTCCAGGAGCCGATGGTTTCGCTCAACCCGCTGCACAGCCTGGAAAAACAGCTCTATGAAGTGCTCTCCCTGCACCGGGGGATGCGCAAAGAGGCGGCGCGGGGAGAAATTCTGGATTGTCTTGAGCGAACAGGCATACGCAATGCGGCCAAACGGCTCAATGATTTTCCGCACCAGCTCTCCGGCGGCGAACGCCAGCGCGTGATGATTGCCATGGCCCTGCTCACGCGCCCGGAACTGCTGATAGCCGACGAGCCCACAACGGCGCTCGACGTGACGGTACAGGCGCAAATATTAACGCTGTTGCGGGAGCTGCGTGACGAACTCAATATGAGCCTGCTGTTTATCACGCACAACCTGAGCATTGTGAAAAAGCTGGCCGACAGCGTCGCGGTAATGCAAAACGGGCGATGCGTGGAACAGAATATTGCCTCCACGCTGCTGAACGCGCCACAGCATCCTTATACGCAGCGCCTGCTCGACAGCGAACCCGCAGGCGATCCGGTTCCTCTCGATGCGGACAGCGCGCCGCTGCTGCGCGTTGAGGATCTGTCCGTCTCGTTCCCGATCCGCAAAGGTATTTTGCGGCGCATTGTCGATCGAAACCCGGTGCTGAAAAACCTCCGCTTCTCGCTGCGTCCTGGCGAATCCCTGGGGCTTGTGGGCGAATCCGGTTCGGGTAAAAGCACCACCGGTCTGGCGCTGCTGCGCTTAATTGCATCGCAGGGTGAGATCCTCTTTGACGGCATGCCGCTGCACCGCTGGAACCGGCGGCAGATGCTGCCCGTTCGTCCCCGCATGCAGGTGGTTTTTCAGGATCCCAACTCCTCGCTTAACCCGCGGCTCAGCGTGTTACAGATTGTCGAAGAGGGCCTGCGCGTGCATCAGCCCGCCCTGAGTGCTCAGCAGCGCGAGCAGGAGGTCATACGGGTAATGGTTGAAGTGGGTTTAGATCCCGAGACGCGTCACCGCTACCCGGCTGAATTCTCCGGCGGGCAGCGCCAGCGTATCGCGATTGCCCGCGCGCTGATCCTGAAACCAGAGCTGATTATTCTGGACGAACCAACGTCCTCTCTGGACAGGACCGTACAGGCGCAGATCCTGGCGCTGCTCAAAGGGTTACAGGAAAAACACCGGCTGGCCTATATCTTTATCAGCCATGATCTACAGGTGGTGAGGGCGCTGTGCCATCAGGTGATTGTGTTGCGACAGGGAGAAGTGGTCGAGCAGGGTGAGTGCCAGCGCGTATTCACCGCGCCAACGCAGCGCTACACGCGCCAGCTGTTGTCGGCAGACTAGCGCTCAGAAGGGGTACTGTCCAGAGAAAGGCTCAGCAATAGCAACGCCAAAATTCTTCAGACGGCAGGTGGCTGCAAACTCGTCCTGGCTTTTCACAAACAGGCACGGCTCGCCTTCGCACTCCAGCACGGAGCTGTCCACTTCGATATCGGTCAGGGCCTGGCTCAGACGTTCCATCACCCGCCATGCATTTTCGTCGCTCGGGCTCAGCAGTTTGAGCGCCACCAGGCAATTCTCGCAGCCCGCGACGTTTTGCGGAATCGGTTCAACTTTCGAACCTGCAAAACCCGCCGACCAGCGATAGCTCTGAGGCAAGCGATGGACAATGGAGAGTTGTAATGTATTCACGTTCGTTCCCCGGAAGTAAAATTCACTTCACAATTTATTTACATTTATAGTAACACATCATCGCCAGCCTGCACTATTCAGCGCTTTTTATTCGTTTCCAGGCTCGCGTCGGCGCTATATGTACCCGTTTCTGCGATCTAACTCAACCTTTTTGAATACAATGATGTGACTTTTTACACAAATAGATTTTACATAAAATAAACAAACACGGGGTAAACGAACACGGGTTTGGTTGATATGTATCAACAAAAAAGGCCCTGCCGGGCCTTCTCTGTAAATCAGTGAGCCGCTTTTCGCGGTCGACTGGCGTAAAGATAGAAAAGGATTGAGCTGGTTGCGCAAAAAGCCATCGCCCACAGCATTGGCCATGCCGTACTGAAGGTGGCCATAGCCAGTAACGCCCCGACGATCGCGCCGATACCGAAGCGGAACGTCCCCGCCAGGGATGACGCGGTGCCTGCCATGTGCGGGAACTCATCCAGGATCACCGCCATCGCATTCGATGACACCATCGCCACGCAGCCGACAAAGGCCGCCACGCCAACGACCAGCGCCCAAAAGCCCACGCCCAGAAACGCGCTCACGACCAGCCAGACGGCCATCACAAACTGGATCCACAGACCGGCGCGGAACATGTTCAGCGCCCCCACCCGCCGGACAAAACGGCTGTTGATGATGGTCATGATAAACAGGAAGACGATATTGAGCGCAAAGTAATAGCCAAAGTGCTGCGGTGAGACGTGGTTCAGTTCAATGTAAACAAACGGTCCGGCGCTCAGGAAGGAGAACATACCGGCGAAGCTGAACCCGCTCGCCAGCATATAGCTCAGCACGCGCTTGTGACGAAACAGCGAAGCAAAGTTGCCGATTGTAGTGCGAATATGGAATTTCTGACGGCGCTCGACTGGAAGCGTTTCATCA
Source organism: Enterobacter sp. WCHEn090032 (assembly GCF_003986875.1). Taxonomy (NCBI): domain Bacteria; kingdom Pseudomonadati; phylum Pseudomonadota; class Gammaproteobacteria; order Enterobacterales; family Enterobacteriaceae; genus Enterobacter; species Enterobacter sp. WCHEn090032. Next base: position 14,217 of record NZ_RXRN01000025.1, on the reverse strand, counting down.
ATAAAGAAGAAAATCATCGCCGAGGCCAGCAGCGCGGCCAGGGCCAGGATCCAGAAAATCATATGCCAGCTAAACCACACCAGTACCGCACCACCAGCCATCGGGGCCACCAGCGGCGCAATCGTCGTCACCAGCATCACAAACGACATCATGCGGGAGAACTCTTCTTTCGGGTAGATATCGCGCATCAGCGCATTAATCACCACGCTTGCTGCCGCCGCCGCCAGACCGTGGAAGAAACGCATGATAATCAGGTGATCGATGGTCTGCGCCAGCGCACAGGCAACCGCAGCAACCGCAAAGACCAGCGTCCCGCCCAGAATGACGGGCTTACGTCCAAGGCTGTCCGCCATCGGACCATAAAACAGCTGGCCGAGGGCAAAGCCGAGAATATAGGTGCTGAGCGTCATCTGCGCACTACCCGCCGGGACGCCAAACTGCGCCGAAATGACCGGCAGCGCAGGCAGGTACATATCGATAGACAGCGGCATCAGCATGGCCAGCAGGCCAAGAATGAAAACAATTTTGAACGACGAGTGTGGCCTGGTGGTCACAGAGTTCTCCTGAAATTAGTGCGAAGGCAGACCGACGCTGGCGATCTCTTCTTCCGTTAACGGGCGGTATTCGCCTGGCGCCAGGTCGGGATCAAGTTCAATCGCACCAATCCGTTCACGATGCAGGCCCACGACGTGGTTCCCCACCGCGGCAAACATACGTTTTACCTGATGATAGCGCCCTTCACTGATGGTCAGGCGGACTTCGGTCGGCGTGATCACCTCGAGCACGGCGGGTTTGGTCAGATCTTTTTCATTATGCAGCTGAACGCCTTTCGCGAATTGCTCTGCCGTGCCATCCGCAACCGGAGACTCCAGCGTCACCAGATAGGTTTTCTCGCAGTGGTGGCGCGGAGAGGTGATGCGGTGAGACCACTGTCCGTCGTCAGTCATCAGCACCAGCCCCGTGGTGTCGATATCAAGTCGCCCGGCGGCATGCAGCTTATGCGCAACCGGTTCGTCGAGGAAATAGAGCACCGTCGGGTGATCCGGATCGTCCGTAGAGCAAACATAGCCTTCTGGCTTATTGAGCATGAAATAACGCGGGCCGTGCTGCTGGGTCAGCGGATTGCCGTCATACTCCACCTGATGGTCAGGTTGCAGTTTGAACGCGCTGTCTCTCACAATGTCGCCATCCACGGTAACGCGGCTGGCGCGAATTTCGCGCCCGGCAATAGCGCGGCTTACGCCGAGTTGCTGAGCGATAAACTTATCAAGTCGCATGAAATCTTTTTAGCCTTAATGGTGCTGGAAGTCGGACAACAGGTCCGAAAAAGATGCAGTCTGGAACGGCTCAGTATAATGGTCTGGTTGCGCCACTCAAGGGAAAAAGTTTCGTGGCATACTATCTATACCCTAAATAATTCGAGTTGCATGAAGGCGGCAAAGGAGTGAATCCCCGGGAGCTTACATAAGTAAGTGACCGGGGTGAACGAGTGCAGCCAACGCACAGGCAACTTGAAGTATGACGGGTATATGTGCGGAATAACGAAACCGAGACCCCATGACTTTTACACTTCGACCCTATCAGCAGGAGGCCGTTGACGCCACCCTCGCCTGGTTCCGTAAACATCGCGAGCCGGCGGCGATTGTGCTGCCGACCGGTGCAGGCAAAAGCCTGGTGATCGCCGAGCTGGCGCGCCTGGCGCGTGGCCGCGTGCTGGTTCTGGCGCACGTTAAAGAGCTCGTTGCGCAGAACCATGCCAAATATTGCGCACTGGGACTGGACGCCGACATTTTCGCCGCCGGACTCAAGCGTAAAGAGAGCCACGGCAAAGTGGTCTTTGGCAGCGTGCAGTCAGTGGCCCGCAATCTCGACCTGTTTCGCAGCGAATTTTCGCTGCTGATTGTCGACGAGTGTCACCGCATCAGTGATGACGACGACAGCCAGTATCAGCAAATCCTCACTCACCTCAAAGAGGTGAACCCTCACTTACGCCTGCTGGGCCTGACGGCAACCCCGTTTCGTCTCGGTAAAGGCTGGATCTACCGCTACCATTATCACGGCATGGTGCGCGGGGATGACAAGGCCCTGTTTAGCGACTGCATTTACGAACTTCCGCTGCGCTACATGATTAAACATGGCTACCTGACACCGCCTGAACGGCTGGATATGCCGGTGGTGCAGTACGACTTCAGCCGTCTGCAGGCGCAGAGCAACGGCTTATTCAGCGAAGCGGATCTTAACCAGGAGCTGAAAAAGCAAAAGCGTATTACGCCGCACATCATCAGCCAGATTGAGGAGTTCGCCGCGACGCGCAAAGGGGTGATGATCTTTGCCGCCACCGTTGAGCACGCACGAGAAATCACCGGCTTACTGCCCTCTGGCGACGCGGCCCTCATCACCGGTGAGACGCCCGGCCCGGAACGTGACGGGCTGATTGAGGCCTTTAAAGCCCAGCAGTTTCGCTATCTGGTGAACGTGTCGGTGTTGACCACCGGCTTTGACGCGCCGCACGTCGATCTGATCGCCATTTTGCGCCCGACCGAATCAGTCAGCCTGTATCAGCAGATTGTGGGTCGCGGCCTGCGACTGGCGCCGGGCAAAACCGACTGCCTGATTCTGGACTATGCCGGCAACCCGCACGATATCTATACCCCTGAAGTCGGGGCGCCCAAAGGAAAAAGCGACAACGTCCCCGTACAGGTTTTTTGCCCCGCCTGCGGGTTTGCCAACACCTTCTGGGGCAAAACAACCGCTGACGGCACGCTGATCGAACATTTTGGCCGCCGCTGCCAGGGCTGGTTTGAAGATGAAGAGGGGCACCGCGAGCAGTGCGATTTCCGTTTCCGCTTCAAAAACTGCCCGCAGTGCAACGCCGAAAACGACATAGCCGCCCGCCGCTGTCGGGAATGCGACACGGTGCTGGTTGACCCGGATGACATGCTGAAAGCGGCGCTAAAGCTGAAAGATGCCCTGGTGCTGCGCTGCTCGGGCATGGCACTGCAGCCCGGCGCCGATGAAAAAGGTGAGTGGCTGAAAATCACCTATTACGACGAGGACGGGGCGGACGTGAGTGAGCGTTTCCGGGTCCAGACGCCCGCCCAGCGCACGGCCTTCGAACAGCTGTTTATCCGCCCGCATACCCGCACGCCGGGCATCCCCCTGCGCTGGATAACCGTGGCCGATATCGTGCGCCAGCAGGAGCTGTTGCGCCATCCGGATTTTGTGGTCGCCCGTAAGAAAGGCCAGTTCTGGCAGGTGCGTGAGAAACTCTTTGACTATGAAGGTCGCTTCCGTCGCGCTAACGAATTGCGCGGTTAGGGGGACTTTTCATTGATGTGCGGGGCATTTGAGTATAAAATGCCGCCCGCTTCACATCCGTGAGGCAGAACACTCACCTGCTGCTGGGTCGCCTGTAGTAGGGTTTTAAATACAGAGAGAAATCAATGTTTACTATCGAAGCAGAAGTACGTAACGTGCAGGGTAAGGGTGCGAGCCGCCGCCTGCGTGCCGCTAACAAGTTCCCGGCTATCGTTTACGGTGGCGAAGCTGCTCCAGTTGCAATCGAACTGGATCACGACAAACTGTGGAACCTGCAGACCAAAGCTGAATTCTACAGCGAAGTTCTGACCATCGTTGTTGGCGGTAAAGAAGAAAAAGTGAAAGTTCAGGCTGTTCAGCGTCACGCGTTCAAGCCAAAACTGACTCACATCGACTTCGTTCGCGCGTAATCGCAAACCTGTCGAAAAAAACCCCGCTTCTGCGGGGTTTTTTTATGGCTGTTATTTCCCGCCAGAGGTGCGGCGCTGAAGCTGATCGCGCAGGTTCGGCGGCGTCCCTTTGATGGTCAGCGTGTCGGTGGCCGGATCCCAGAAAATGCGTTCACCCAGCAGCATCGCGTCAAAGTTGATGGTTAACCCACCGCCGCTACCGGCAAATTTGGTTAACTGACGCAACGTGCTGCGATCCGCCGGGAAGCTCTCTTCAAGCTCATAGCCTTTATCCGCAGTGAATTCCTGGAAGCTGACTTCACTCACGCCTGCCAGCTCTTTGGACAGCGACTCCAGCTCAATCTCTTCCCCTGCCTGCAGCTGTTCGTTGCAGTAGCTGTAAACCTGCTGACGTACGTTCTGACGCTCAGATTTATCAAGCTGTGCTTCAGCCGTGAAGTCGTCAACCGCCTGGAGCAGCCCTTTGTTTTGCGCTTTGGCGTTAAGACCTTCGCTGGCACCGAGGAAGTCCATGAAGAAATCCGCCACTTTGCGGCCCACACGCCCTTTCAGGAAAGTCAGGTAGCGGGTCGATTCCGGGTTCGTTTCCCATTCGGTCAAATCAATGCGCGCCACAATATCCGCATGGTTGATGTCCAGATAATGGGTGGAGCTGATATCCAGCTGCTCGTTCACGCGCATGCTGCTTAAGTTATTCAGCACGGTGACCAGCAGATACTCAACCGCCAGGTAGCGGTAGTGGCAGAACAGCACGATCCCGCCGTCGGCGAAGGGATATTTCGCCAGTTCGTCGCGCAGACGCCCGGTTGCGGCGCGGCTAAACGCCAGGAAATCCTCTTCGCCCTGACGCTGCAGACGCAGGCTGTCAGCCAGTTCACTCTCATCGCTGAACAGACCGTAGGCTTTATTTTTGGCGCTGTAGACGCGATGCAGCTCTGCCATCATCTCCACAACGGTCGCCGTGGGTTCCAGTAACGAATCGCGCAGCACCACTTCAAGGGTTTGCTCATCACGCTTGATAAGCTGGTGCAAGGCAATCTGGTTGATTTCCAGACTCATGATAAACTCTCCTTTTAGACCGGGCGGTATTCAACCACCACCAGGGCATGTGTGCAACAACAGATAAAAAAGGGGAAAAAAAGCTGTTGCTACGGTAATATGTTGCCCTTTCATCAACAAACTGATTTTGATTTATGCCACAACATTCCCGCTACAGTGATGAACACGTTGAACAACTGCTCAGTGAGCTTGTCAACGTACTGGAAAAACATAAAACACCGACCGATCTCTCCCTGATGGTTTTGGGAAATATGGTCACCAACCTTATTAACACCAGCGTTGCTCCGGCTCAGCGTCAGGCGATCGCAAAATCTTTCGCCCAGGCTTTACAGTCATCCGTCAGCAACGACCAGGCCCATTAAGGGATACGAACAACAGTTTATGGTGACGAATCGTCAGCGCTACCGTGAAAAAGTCTCCCAGATGGTCAGCTGGGGGCACTGGTTTGCCCTGTTCAACATTCTGCTGGCGACGGTGATTGGCTGTCGTTATCTGTTTGTCGCAGACTGGCCCACAACGCTAACCGGGCGGATCTACTCCTGGATGAGCGTTGTCGGTCACTTTAGCTTTTTGGTTTTCGCCACCTATCTGCTGATCCTGTTCCCCCTGACGTTTATCGTCATGTCGCAGCGTCTCATGCGGTTCTTGTCCGCCATCCTTGCGACGGTGGGGATAACGCTGCTGCTTATCGACAGTGAAGTGTTTACCCGCTTCCACCTGCATCTTAACCCCATCGTCTGGGAACTGGTGATTAACCCCGACCAGAACGAAACGGCCCGTGACTGGCAGCTGATGTTTATCAGCGTCCCGGTGATCCTGTTGATTGAGATGCTGTTTGCCACCTGGAGCTGGCAAAAACTTCGCAGTCTGACCCGGCGACGCCATTACGCGAAGCCTGTCGCCACGCTCTTTTTCGTCTCGTTTATCAGTTCGCACATCATGTATATCTGGGCGGATGCGAACTTCTATCGCCCTATTACGATGCAGCGCGCCAACCTGCCGCTCTCCTATCCAATGACGGCCCGCCGCTTCCTCGAAAAACACGGTCTGCTTGATGCTCAGGAGTACCAGCGCCGTCTGGTCGAACAGGGGAATCCGGAAGCCGTCAGCGTTCAGTATCCCCTGAGCGATCTGCGTTATCGTGATATGGGTCGCGGGCAAAACGTCCTGCTGATCACCGTCGATGGCCTGAACTACTCCCGTTACGAGAAGCAGATGCCTGCGCTGGCTGAATTCGCCAGTCAAAACGTCACGTTTACTCAGCATATGAGTTCCGGTAACTCAACCGATGCGGGCATCTTTGGCCTCTTCTATGGTATTTCAGCCGGATATATGGATGGCGTGCTGTCGAGCCGCATACCTGCGGCGCTGATCACCGGGCTGAATCAGCAAGGTTATCAACTGGGGCTGTTCTCATCAGATGGCTTTAACAGCCCGCTCTACCGCCAGGCGCTGCTGTCAGATTTCTCACTGCCGCCAGCGCAGGACCAGTCCGATGCGCAGACCGCCAGCCAGTGGATAAACTGGCTGCAGCGCTACGCTCAGGAAGATAACCGTTGGTTCTCATGGGTTGCCTTTAACGGCACCACGCTCGCCAACAGCAATAAAAATGACTTTACGCGCCGCTATAGCCGCGCGGCGGGCAATGTTGATGCGCAGATAGCTCGCGTACTTGACGCGCTGCGTGAGTCGGGCAAGCTGGAGAACACCGTGGTGATCGTGACCGCGGGTCATGGCGTCCCGCTGGGTGACGAAACGAAGAGTATGAACTGGTCACGTCCGAACCTGCAGGTTCCGCTGGTGATCCACTGGCCGGGCACTCCGGCTCAGCGCATCAACATGCTCACCGAGCATAAAGATGTCATGACCACCCTGATGCAACGTCTGCTGCACGTCAGCACGCCTGCAAACGAGTATTCGCAGGGGCAGGATCTCTTTAGCGCCGCGCGCCGCCATAACTGGGTCACAGCTGCCGGGAATGACACGCTGGTGGTGACCACACCGAAGCTGACGCTGGTGCTGAACAGCAACGGCAATTATCAGACCTATAATCTCGATGGGGAGCGGTTGAAAGACCAGAAACCGCAGTTGAGTCTGCTGCTGCAGGTCCTGACGGATGAGAAGCGCTTTATCGCTAACTGATTAATTATAAACCAGTTAGCGACAGATTCCCTTGCATTCGAAACGGAATCGAGTAGTATGCTTTCTATGCGTCGGCACGTAGCGCAGCCTGGTAGCGCACCGTCATGGGGTGTCGGGGGTCGGAGGTTCAAATCCTCTCGTGCCGACCAAAAATACATTGAAAACCAGCCTCTTATGGCTGGTTTTTTATTGCGCCTCGTCCGGCGTTTTGCGCAGATACACCAGCGTAACCAGGCAAATCACCGCTCCGGCATAAAATGTATATTCCGCACCAAACGTTTCCCAAATAACACCGGCTAGCACGCTGGCGATTAACAACCCAACACCGCTGACCAGGCTAAAAATACCGAAAGCGGTGCCGCGCAAATCCGCTGGCGCTGTTTTCGCAATCATTGCCGCCAGCAATCCTTGCGTCATCCCCATATGCACGCCCCAAAGCGCAACCCCTAAAATAATGCCCGCCCAGTGGGTGCTCAGCGCCAGCACAATGTCCGCCCCTATCAGCACTACCAGTCCCCACTGCAGTAACCGGATGTGGCTCATGACGTCGGATAACTTGCCAAACGGATAGGCTGAGAGGAAATAGAGCAGATTCATGGCCACCATCACCAGCGGAATGAGCGCCAGCGGCACCCCGGACTGCTGGGCACGAAGGACCAGAAATGCCTCACTGAAACGGGCGAGTGTGAAGACAGCGCCTAACCCAATCACCCACCAGCAGCCTTTACCCAGGCGCCTGAGGTTCTCTTTTTTGATGGGATTCGTGCGTTTATGTTCAACAGGCGTTTTCGGCTCATGCAGCCCGAAGAAAAGCAGGGCAACGGCAAGTACCCCGGGGATAACCGCAATCCAGAAAATAGTTCGAAAATCATCATTCCACAGCAGCATCAGGCCTACGGCCAGCAGCGGGCCGAGAAATGCGCCGATGGTGTCCATCGACTGACGCAGACCAAAGGCCGCACCGCGAAGTTCCGGCGGCGTGACGTCAGCGACCAGCGCATCGCGCGGTGCACCGCGTATCCCCTTCCCTACCCGGTCGATTAAGCGTGCCCCCAGAATCATGCCGGACGAAGACGCAATAGCAAACAACGGTTTACTTAGCGCGCCAAGACCATATCCCAGTACCGCCAGCCCTTTACGTTTACCCAGATAGTCGCTAATTGCCCCGGAAAACACTTTGATAAACAGCGCAGTGGCTTCGGCCAGCCCTTCAATCAAACCGATGAAAATCACGCTGGCTCCGAGCGTCGTCACCATAAACAGCGGGAGCAGGCTGTGAATGATCTCCGAGGAGATATCCATCAACATACTGACCCCGCCGACAACCCAGACGCCTTTCGGGATCCGGCTGAGCGTTGCAAACCGGGATAACATTACGCATCTCCTGCTGTATGTAGAACATTTTGCTCAAAACAGAATATCCTGGAAGCGCAGGTAAAATATCGTCAGGCATAAAAAAAGCCACCCCGCAGGATGGCTTAGTTATCGTGAATCGGTACTTAGTGCTTCTCGCGTCCGCCCAGGAAAAAAATACCCAGCGGTATGGCCAGCAGAACGGTGAACACCAGGCTGTAGACGAAGATCATTGCCGATTGCAGCACGTACATGCTGGCTGTCCAGGCTGAGAGGGGGATATTGTACTGTTCGATCACACCCACAATGGTTGCCCGCCCCACGCACGCGGCAGCAATCATAAAGACCACCAGCAGCGCCAGGAGGAATTTACGGCCTTCAGGTGTTTTCAGTTTTGCACGAACCATCTCTCTTCCCTTCACAGATGAATAACATTAAGTAAGGAATAAAATAACACGATCTGCCGCCCGATTCCATTCCAGCATAAAAAACCAATTCACTGGCAAAATCGTAGTTTATTACGCTACTCACATTGAAAATGTAAGTAAATGAAGCTAATCATTCAGAATTGTTATGCTAATCTGGTTCTGCTCGTTTTGACATAAAGGAATGACAATGAAAAACGCACCTAAATTTGCCATCGCTCTGATCGCCGCCGCGTGTGCCAGCGCCAGTGCTTTTGCCAGCGAAACCCCAAAAGAACAGCCGCTGGAAAAAGTCGCCCCGTATCCGAAAGCAGAGAAAGGGATGAAGCGTCAGGTGATTCAACTGCCGGTTCAGCAGGATGAAGCCAATTTCAAAGTGGAACTGTTAATTGGCAAGACGCTGGAAGTGGATTGCAACCAGCACCGTCTGGGTGGCCAGCTTGAAAGCAAAACGCTGGAAGGCTGGGGTTATGACTATTACGTCTTTGATAAAGTGACCTCTCCGGTCTCCACCATGATGGCCTGCCCGGATGGCAAGAAAGAGAAGAAATTTGTGACGGCGTATCTGGGTGATAACAGCCTGATCCGCTACAACAGCAAGCTGCCGATTGTGGTCTATACGCCTGAAAACGTGGAAGTGAAATACCGCGTGTGGAAGGCTGAAGAGAATGTCGGCCAGGCGGTAGTACGTTAAAACCAGGTCGGGTGCGCTCTGGCGCCCTCACCGCAACCCTCTCCCACCGGGAGAGGGAGAAAACACGAAAAACGGCAACGTATGTTGCCGTTTTGCTTTTACCTTACAGCGCGATATCCGCAACCGGTTTGTTTTCCGGCTGAGCCTTCAGCTCCGCTTTTGGTGCGGCATCTGCAGCAGCCTGCGGTTTGACGTATTGCAGTTGCAGTACGCGGCTGGTGTATTCCAGCTCCTGCTCCGTCGCGTCCACGTTACCGTTCAGCTTCGTGCCGTAGGATGGAATAATCGTTTTCAGCTTCGCCTGCCATTCCGGGCTGGAAACTTTATCTTTAAACACTTTTTCCATCAGGTGCAGCATGATTGGCGCAGCAGTAGATGCCCCCGGGGACGCCCCCAGCAGCGCGGCAATGGTGCCGTCCTTATCGCTTACCACTTCGGTACCCAGACGCAGCACGCCACCTTCTTTCGGATCGCGTTTGATGATCTGTACGCGCTGACCCGCCTGCCACAAACGCCAGTCTTCTTTTTTCGCTTGCGGATAGTACTCTTTCAGCGCTTCAAAGCGTTCTTCGTCTGAGAGCATCACCTGGCTAATCAGGTATTTCACCAGGTCGAAGTTATCCAGACCGACATCCATCATCGGCTTGACGTTAGACGTGGTCGTGGCGCTCAGCAGATCCCACAGGGAGCCATTTTTCAGGAACTTGGTGGAGAAGGTTGCGAACGGTCCAAACAGCACCACGCGTTTGCCGTCAAGCATGCGGGTGTCGATGTGCGGCACGGACATCGGAGGTGCGCCTACGGAAGCCTGGCCGTACACTTTTGCCAGATGGCGATTCACCACTTCCGGATTATCGGACACCAGGAACTGACCGCCCACCGGGAAGCCCGCATAGTCGTCAGCTTCCGGAATACCGGACTCCTGCAGCAGTTTCAGCGCGGCACCACCCGCACCAATAAAGACAAACTTCGCCTTGATGACGTGCTCAGCTTCGTTATTTTTCAGATCGGCAACGGTCACGCTCCAGCTGTTGTCCGCGTTGCGCTTGAAGCCACGCACTTCGGTGCTGAGCTGCAGGTTGAAGTTCTCTTTCTTCTTCAGAGAGGCTACCAGCTGACGGGTGATTTCACCGTAGTTGACGTCGGTACCAATCTCAGTGCGGGTCGCCGCCACTTTCTGGTTCGGATCACGACCTTCCATGACCAGCGGAGCCCATTCTTTGATCTGCGCGTGATCTTCAGAGTATTTCATGCCGCGGAACAGCGTGCTCTGCTGCAGAGCAGCGTAGCGCGCGCGCAGGAAGTTGACGTTCTGCTCGCCCCACACAAAGCTCATATGCGGTACGGTGTTGATGAAGGAGTGCGGATCGTGCAGCACGCCGTTGTTGACCTGGTGAGACCAGAACTGGCGAGAAATCTGGAATGCTTCGTTGATCTCTACCGCCTTCTCGATACTAATGGAACCGTCCTTTTTCTGTGGCGTATAGTTCAGTTCCATGAGTGCCGAATGTCCGGTACCGGCGTTATTCCAGCCGTTCGAACTCTCCTGCGCCACGCCATCGAGGCGCTCGACCATGGTCATTGACCAGTCCGGCTGCAGTTCCTGCAGATAGGTTCCCAGCGTGGCGCTCATGATACCGCCACCAATTAAAAGGACGTCCGTTTCCTGCTCTTTTGGTGCGTCAGCTTTCGCCGCCATAGAGACGGTGTTAAGCCCCACGGCCAGAGAAAAGAGCATGGCAGTCATTTTTTTCATAATTTATGCCTTAGTGTAAAAGTGCTTGATGCGTGGAAATTGCAGGTGAAAAAAGCTGCGGGGGCACGGTAACAACTTTTAAATATTGTTTAAAGGTTACGAAATTATTGTAATTGTGAAATTTAATGATGGATTGTTTGTGGGGGATTACGCTGGCGGCTGGCAATAGGCGCATTTTCTGGCTACTATCCTGCACTTTGTGATCGCGCGCACGGAAGCCTGCCCTAACCAGCGAAGTGTTATGTCCTTACCCCAACCTGCTTTACCCCGTGAAGGCCACGTCAGCACGGTCCTCAGCTCACCCAAACGTCTGATGCGTGAAACGCTGGCGGGTGTGATTACCGCTCTGGCGCTGATCCCCGAAGTGATTTCATTTTCCGTGGTTGCGGGCGTTGACCCAAAGGTCAGCCTTTTTGCCTCTGTAGTGCTGTGTCTCGCCCTGTCCGTGCTGGGTGGTCGTCCGGCGATGGTCACGGCAGCGGCCGGTTCCGTCGCGCTGGTCATTGGCCCAATGGTGCATCAGCATGGCGTGCAGTACATTCTGCCAGCGGTGCTGATGGCTGGCGTGATTCAGATCCTGTTCGGGGTATCGGGCATGGCGCGGCTGATGCGCTTTATCCCGCAGGCCGTCATGACCGGGTTTGTTAACGCGCTCGGTATATTGATTTTCTTCGCCCAGGTTCCCCACTTCTGGAGCCGAAGCCCGCTGATTGTAGGCCTGTTCGTGCTGACGGTGCTGATTGTGCTGTGGGTACCACGCTACATCAAAAGTGTCCCCTCGCCGCTGATCGCCATTGTGGTGTTGACGCTGTATACCGTGAGCACCGGTCAAATCCTGCCGACCGTGGGTGATGAAGGCGCGATAAGCGGCGGTTTACCGGGGCTTACCGAACTGCGGGTACCGCTGAATTTACAGACGCTGAGCATTATCTGGCCGTGCGCGCTGAGTATCGCCTTCGTCGGCCTGCTGGAATCCCTGCTTACGGCAAAGCTGGTGGATGAGCTGACCGCAACGCCGTCGAGCAAGCGCCGTGAGAGCATCGGGCTGGGCGTGGGGAATATTCTGTCCGGTTTTTACGGTGGCATTGCGGGCTGCGCGATGATCGGACAAACCATCGTCAACGTCGAGATGGGGAAAGGACGAAGCCGCATTTCAACCCTTGCGGCGGGCATCGTGCTGCTGGTTCTGGTGACGGCGCTCAGTGACGTAATGGCCAAAATCCCGATGGCCGTGCTGGCCGGGATCATGGCGATTGTCGCCATTAAAACCTTCAGCTGGCACAGCCTCCAGCCTGCAACCGTAAAAAATGCCCCGATTGCGGAAACGGTGGTCATGCTGGTCACCGTGGCCGCCACGGTATCAACGGGCAACCTGGCGATTGGCGTACTGGGCGGGATCATCGTCATGGCGCTGCTTCCCGCCCGCGTTAAGCGTCGGCCTAAAGCAGAAAAATCGTCGCCAGGCCAAGAAAAATAAAGAAACCGCCGGTATCGGTGATGGCGGTGATCATCACGCTCGACCCCACCGCGGGGTCGCGCCCCAGTTTGGTCATCGTTAACGGAATAATAACTCCCATCATCGATGCCACCAGCAGATTCAACACCATCGCCAGCATCATGACCCCACCTAACGCCATATCGTCATACAGCCACCAGGTGATGCCGCCCATAATGCCGCCCCATACCAGGCCGTTAATCAGCGCCACGCCCATCTCTCTGAAAATCAGAAAGGCGAAGTTACCCGGCTGAATGTTCTCCAGCGCCAGCGCGCGGACGATCATGGTAATGGTCTGGTTGCCGGTGTTACCGCCAATCCCGGCCACAATCGGCATCAGCGAGGCTAAAGCCACCAGTTGCGAAATGGTATGTTCAAAGCCATCAATCACGCGGGAGGCGATGAACGCGGTACATAAATTTATGGCAAGCCAGGCCCAGCGGGTTTTGACCGCCTTGCCGACGGAGGCATGGACATCGTCTTCAGCGCTGATCCCCCCAAGGGCGCGCAGGTCGTTATCCGTTTCTTCATAAACGACGTCAACGATCTCATCGATGGTCAGACGCCCCATCAGTTTGCCGACGGAGTCGACAACCGCCGCGCTCACGAGGTCGTCACGTTCGAAGGTACGCGCCGCTTTTTCCGCATCGTCTTCCGGGGAGAAGACCATCGGCTCGTTTTCCATCACCTCGCTCACCTTCCGCTGGGTGCTGTTAAGCAGGATGGTTTTCAGCTCCAGCTCGCCGAGCAGGGTTTTATCCCGCGAGGTGACAAACAGTTTATCGGTGTTGTCCGGCATCCTGCCCAGGCGACGCAGGTAGCGCTGGACGGTACCGAGCGTGACGTCAGGACGAACGGTGATAACCCCGAACTCCATAATCGCGCCGACGCTGTTTTTCTCATAATGCATCACCTGACGCACCCGCGCCCGTTCATCGGCAGGCAGGGAAGCCAGCAGGCGACCGGTCAGGTTTCGCGGCAGGTGTTGGACCAGGTAAATCTGCTCGTCGATATCCAGCGTTTGCAGGGCGTCGAGGATGTCCCGGTCGCTCATTTCATCAATGAGGTCATCCCAGACGTTTTCCGAGGCCTCAAGCAGCACCTGCCCGCGCTCGTGGTCCTGTACCAGCCGCCACAGAGCGTGACGCTCTTCCGAGGGAAGCGCTTCCAGGGTATCCGCCAGGTCAGGAGGGGGTAAATGCGCAACCAGCGCCCCTACCTCAGCAATATCGTCGGCTAACGTGCCGACATCATATTGCTCAGCCAGGGTGAGTTTGCCTAATAACGTAGACGTGACCGCTTTATCGGTCGTGAGAAGCCAGATAAGGCGCGCGCGTTCCTGGTCGCGCTGTCTGGCGCTGTTTTTCTTTAATACCGACATCAATCATAAATCCATGAAATAAGTTGGTATTAAGCATAGCGCGGGGATATGTAAATAAGAATAAACAACGGGTCGGGATGGAGAAAAAATCGGCATTACGGCCACGATCTATCCCCTCTCCCTGTGGGCTGAGGGATCCCCAGTAATTTTTTACCTGAAGCGATGAACGTTGCTTCAGCAAAAT
>NZ_RXRN01000024.1:0-67446 GCF_003986875.1 Enterobacter sp. WCHEn090032 | reverse complement strand
AACCGATCGAGCCCCTCTCCCCTTTGGGGAGAGGGGTTGGGGTGAGGGGAAATAACTAGCGACGGTTGCCGAAAATGCGCAGCAGCATCAGGAACAGGTTGATGAAATCCAGATAGAGCGTCAGCGCGCCCAGAATCGAGTATTTGCGCAGGTTAGAGCTGTCGCGCACGTCGATCTGTTCGCCAATATTTTTCAGCTTCTGGGTGTCATACGCCGTCAGCCCCACGAAGACCACCACCCCAATGTAGGTCACCGCCCACATCAGCGCTTCGCTCTTCAGCCACAGGTTTACCAGCGACGCCAGCACGATCCCGATCAGCCCCATGAACAGCATGCTGCCGAAGCCGCTTAGATCGCGTTTAGTGGTGTAACCGTAGAGGCTCATCGCACCAAACATCCCGCCGGTTACCACGAAGGTGCTGGCGATGGAAGAGTAGGTGTAAACGATGAAAATGCTGGAAAGCGTCAGCCCCGTTAACGCCGAATAGAGCATAAACAGGGTCGTTGCCATACCGGCACTCAGCTTTTGCACCAGGCCTGAGAGCACAAACACCAGCGCCAGCTGCGCGATAATCAGCCCAAAAAAGGTGATTTTGCTGGAGAAGATAAACATCATTAGCTCAGGGGTGTTCGCTGCATACCACGCGATAAACGCGGTAAGCAGTAAGCCGACCGTCATCCAGCCATACACCTGAGCCATATACGTCTGCAGCCCGCTACGGGTCTGCTGTACTATTGAATCGGAACGCGGAAATCGGTCCATGATTCACTCCTGATTAAGATTAAGTAGACACACACGTTAAGAGTAACACATCCACGTAAACCGACTACCAACGGCTGGCGGCCTGTTTATCGCTGTCGCGGGATTCCACCCACCGTTCGCCTTCCGGCGTGGCCTCGCGCTTCCAGAACGGCGCTCTGGTTTTGAGGTAATCCATAATGAACTCCCCCGCGGCAAACGCGCTACCGCGGTGTGCGCTGGTCACCCCGACAAAGACAATCTCCTCGCCAGGCCACATCTCACCGATGCGGTGAATCACCGTGACGCGCCCAAGCGGCCAGCGGCTTCGCGCCTGGTCCACAATCTCCGCCAGCGATTTCTCGGTCATGCCGGGATAGTGTTCCAGCGTCAGCGCCTTCACGCTGTCGCCGAGGTTGTGGTTGCGCACCTTGCCGGTGAAGGTAACAACGGCGCCGTCTTCATCGCGCTCCGCCAGCCAGCTGTATTCTGTACCAACACTGAAGCGCTCAGGACCTACCAGAATTCGGGTTTCCGCCATCTTAGCCCCCTGTCACCGGCGGGAAGAAAGCCACCTCATCCCCTGCCTTCAGCGGATGGGTGAATTCCACCAGCGTCTGGTTAACGGCGGCCAGCAGCTTGCCTTCGTCAAGCGCCAGTGCCCAGCGGTCGCTTTGTGCCGCCAGATGCGCGCGCAGGGCCGCAACGTTTTCAAAAGAGGCATCCAGCGTCAGGCTGTCGGTATTCACCAGTTCACGCACCTGGGCAAAAAAGAGCACCTTAATCATCGCTGTCCACCTTAAAATCACCGGACTTGCCGCCGCTTTTTGCCAGCAGGCGAACCGGGCCAATCACCATATCTTTCTGTACCGCTTTGCACATGTCGTAGATGGTCAGCGCGGCGACGGAGGCCGCCGTCAGCGCCTCCATCTCCACGCCGGTTTTCCCGGTTAAACGGCACAGCGATTCAATGCGCACGCGGCTGTGCTCCGGCTGCGCCTGCAGGTTCACTTCCACCTTGCTCAGCATCAGCGGGTGGCAAAGCGGGATTAAGTCCCAGGTGCGTTTCGCGGCCTGAATACCCGCAATACGGGCCGTGGCAAACACGTCCCCCTTGTGGTGGCTGCCGTCGAGAATCATCGCCAGGGTTTCTGGCAGCATGGTAACGAACGCTTCCGCGCGCGCCTCGCGCACCGTTTCCGCTTTGGTGGAGACGTCCACCATATGCGCTTCGCCAGCGGCGTTAATGTGGGTCAGTTGTGACATAGCTTATTTCTTTAAATGGGGATGGAAATTACATGGACGGGTACGGGCATCCAGCTGCGGGGCGATGATGTTTTCCCACGCGGTGCGGCAGGCTTTGGTCGAGCCCGGCATGGCGAAAATCAGGGTGTTATTTGCCACGCCCGCCACGGCACGCGACTGCAGCGTGGAGGTACCAATCTCTTCAAAGGAGAGCATGCGGAACACCTCGCCGAAGCCTTCCACTTCGCGGTCGAACAGCGGGCTCAGCGCTTCAGGTACCTGATCGCCCGTGGTAAAGCCGGTGCCGCCAGTGATCAACACCACCTGCACCTCATCACTGGCGATCCACTGAGAGACCTGCGCGCGAATGGCGTAGCGGTTCTCTTTGACGATCGCTTTATCGACGATCTTATGTCCTGCGTCATGGGCCGCCTCGCGCAGCCAGTGGCCGGAGGTATCATCCTCTTCGCCACGGCGATCGGAAACGGTAAGGATAGCAATGCGTGTCGGGATAAATTCTGCGCTTACCTGACTCATCTTCTGATTCCTTCTTAAGCCTGATTACCCGCCGATGTAGGACAGGTTCTGAGTAATGCCGGTATTGCCCTGATGCAGGAAGTGGGTCTGTTTTTTATGCGTCAGCGATTCAGAAATGCGTGCTTCAAGCGCGTCCTGCTGTGCATCGTCTTCCAGCAAATCGCGAAGATCTACGCCGCCGTCGCCGAACAGGCAGAGATGAAGCTTGCCCACGGAGGAGACGCGCAGACGGTTACAGCTGGCGCAGAAGTCTTTCTCATAGGGCATGATGAGCCCAATTTCCCCTTCATAATCCGGGTGACAGAAGACCTGCGCCGGGCCGTCGCTGCGCTGGCGGATCTGGTGGATCCAGCCGCGTTTCAGCAACTCGTCGCGCAGCACCATGCCGGAGATGTGGTGGCGGCGGAACAGCTCGCTGCCCTCGCCGGTTTCCATCAGCTCGATAAAACGCAACTGAATGGGGCGGGATTTGATCCACGCCAGGAAGGTGTCCAGCTGATGATGGTTCACGTCACGCATCAGCACGGTGTTGACTTTGACCTTTTCGAAGCCAGCCGCAAATGCCGCGTCGATGCCGTCCATGACCTGCCGGAATTTATCCTGGCCGGTAATGGCGTGAAACTGGCGGGCATCCAGGCTGTCCACGCTGACGTTGATGGCGGTCAGCCCCGCATCACGCCAGATGGCCACGTCGCGGGCCATGCGGTAACCGTTGGTGGTAACCGCAATCTGGCGGATGCGTTCGTTTTCACGCACGGCGGCAATGATGTCGGGGAAATCGCGGCGCAGCGAGGGCTCCCCGCCGGTCAGACGCACTTTTTCGGTGCCGAGTTCAGAGAAGGCGCGCGTGACGCGGCGCACTTCATCCACGGAGAGAAAGCCGTTATTGGTGACGCTGCCCGGTTTGTAGCCGTCGGGCAGGCAGTAAGTGCAACGGAAGTTGCACACATCGGTAATCGACAGACGTAAGTAATAAAACTTACGCGCGAAAGCATCAGTAAGTTGTGAAGCCATGTACACCTTTCCAGATACGGGAGGCACAGTCATTTCTTTCTGTACCCTGGTGGCAAAGTCGCCACGGCCAGAGCGCCATATCTTTCGACACAGGCACAAAGGCTAGAGTGTATGTTTTCAAATTTGAAAACGTAGTTATGGCGATAGTAGCGCGTAAATCCTCTCACCGCTATTCTCGCTTAACGCTATATAAATAACTACATAACGACATAATCGTGTATTTTCGCTACAGAATACTCAAAAACAGCCTCTTCGCATTGATATGTGTCATTTTGCGTCCGGTAGGGCATCGTCTTTTAGGGGTAGTTAGGGTAGTGTTACGCAGATCAAACGTGATAAGGAACAGGTATGCGCAATCGCACTTTTGCGGATCTTGACCGTGTGGTCGCACTCGGCGGAGGCCACGGTCTCGGGCGAGTGATGTCCTCACTGTCTTCACTCGGCTCCAGACTGACAGGGATAGTGACAACCACGGATAACGGTGGCTCTACGGGGCGCATCCGACGTGCGGAAGGGGGGATCGCCTGGGGCGATATGCGCAACTGCCTGAACCAGCTGATTACCGAACCGAGCGTCGCTTCGGCGATGTTTGAGTACCGTTTCGGCGGGAATGGGGAACTTTCCGGGCATAACCTCGGAAATTTAATGCTTAAGGCTCTCGATCACCTGAGCGTGCGCCCGCTGGAAGCCATCAATCTGATACGTAATCTGCTAAAAGTGGATGCGTTCCTGATCCCGATGTCTGAACAGCCGGTCGATTTGATGGCCATCGACGTGGACGGCCATGAAGTATACGGCGAAGTGAATATCGACCAGCTAACCCTGCCGCCAAAAGAGCTGATGACCTACCCCGCCGTTCCCGCCACGCGCGAAGCGGTTGAGGCCATCGCCGAGGCGGATGTGATCCTGATCGGCCCCGGCAGTTTTTACACCAGCCTGATGCCGATTCTGCTGGTGAAAGAGCTGGCGCAGGCCTTGCGCAGAACCCCTGCTCCGATGGTCTACATCGGTAACCTGGGGCGTGAACTGAGCCCGGCCGCGGCCAGCCTGTCGCTGGCGGACAAGCTGGAGCTGATGGAGCAGTACGTCGGAAAGAAAATTATCGACGGCGTGGTAGTAGGACCGAAAGTTGATGTGTCAGGGATTGGCGATCGCCTGGTGATACAGGAGCCGCTGGAGGCCAGCGATATCAAATATCGTCATGACAGGCACTTGCTGCGCGAAGCGCTGGAGAAGGCGATTCAGGCGCTGGGTTAGGCGCATTTTGTGCGGCCTGATGCCCTCACCCCGGCCCTCTCCCACAGGGAGAGGGAGAAAACACGCCGCTTTAACTAAGATGCGGCGATGAAAAGATCCCGCAGCTGATGAAGCTGGTCGCGGATCTGCGCCGCCTCTTCGAACTCGAGGTTCTGTGCGTGCTGCATCATCTGCGCTTCCAGCTCGTGGATTTTCTGCTGCAGCGCTTTCGGCGTCAGCGCGACGGTATCTTCTTCCACCACTGAACGCGCCTTGCCGCGGCCTTTCGCTTTGGTTTTGGCAATGTTCTGACCCAGCGCCAGAATATCCACCACCTTCTTGTTCAGCCCCTGCGGTGTAATGCCGTGCTCTTCGTTGTAGCGCTGCTGTTTCTCGCGACGGCGCTCCGTTTCACCGATCGCTTTCGCCATCGACGGGGTGATTTTATCCCCGTACAGAATCGCTTTGCCGTTGACGTTACGCGCGGCGCGGCCAATGGTCTGGATCAGAGAGCGTTCAGAACGCAGGAAGCCCTCTTTATCGGCATCCAGAATCGCCACCAGCGAGACTTCCGGCATATCCAGACCTTCCCGCAACAGGTTGATCCCCACCAGCACGTCAAACTCGCCCAGGCGCAGGTCGCGAATAATCTCCATACGCTCCACGGTATCGATATCCGAGTGCAGATAACGCACCTTCTCGCCGTGCTCTTCGAGATACTCGGTCAGATCTTCCGCCATACGTTTGGTGAGCGTGGTCACCAGCACACGCTCGTTGATGGCGGAACGGGCACGGATCTCGGAGAGCAGATCGTCCACCTGCGTCGCCACGGGACGCACCTCGATAACCGGGTCCAGCAACCCCGTCGGACGCACAACCTGGTCAACCACCTCATCGCCGGATTTCTCCAGCTCATAGTTGCCCGGGGTAGCCGAGACGTAGATGGTCTGCGGGGCCAGCGCCTCAAACTCTTCAAACTTCATTGGACGGTTATCCAGTGCGGACGGCAGGCGGAATCCGTACTCCACCAGTGTCTCTTTGCGCGCCCGGTCACCGCGATACATCCCGCCAATCTGCGGGATGGTGACGTGGGATTCGTCGATCACCAGCAGACCGTCGGCCGGAAGATAGTCAAACAGCGTCGGCGGTGGCTCACCCGGCCCGCGTCCGGAGAGGAAACGGGAGTAGTTTTCGATCCCGGAGCAGTAGCCCAGCTCGTTCATCATCTCCAGATCAAACTGGGTACGCTGGGTCAGGCGTTGCTCCTCCAGCAGCTTATTGTTCGCCAGAAGCACTTTACGGCGTTCTGCCAGCTCGACTTTGATCTCTTCCATCGCCTGCACGATACGCTCGCGTGGCGTCACATAGTGCGTTTTCGGGTAGATGGTATAGCGCTGAATGACCGACTCGATGTGGCCGGTCAGCGGGTCGAACAGCGAGAGGCGCTCGACCTCTTCGTCAAACAATTCTACGCGCAGCGCAATATCGTCAGATTCTGCCGGGAAGATATCAATCACTTCACCGCGAACGCGGAACGTTCCGCGCTGGAACGCCTGGTCATTACGGGTGTACTGCAGCTCCGCCAGACGACGCAAAATCGCGCGCTGATCGATGATCATCCCCTGAGTCAGGTGCAGCATCATCTTCAGGTAGAGATCCGGATCGCCCAGACCGTAGATAGCCGATACCGACGCCACGACCACCACATCGCGACGCTCCAGCAGCGCCTTCGTCGCCGACAGACGCATCTGCTCAATGTGTTCGTTTACCGAGGCATCTTTCTCAATGAACGTGTCAGAGCTCGGGACGTAGGCCTCAGGCTGGTAGTAATCGTAGTAGGAGACGAAATACTCCACGGCATTATCCGGGAAGAACTCTTTCATCTCGCCGTAAAGCTGTGCGGCGAGGGTTTTGTTGGGTGCCAGCACCATCGTGGGGCGCTGCAGATCGGCAATCACGTTGGCGATCGTGAACGTTTTGCCGGAGCCGGTTACCCCCAGCAGCGTCTGGTGTGCCAGCCCGTCTTCCAGCCCCTCTTCCAGACGGCGGATCGCCTCAGGCTGATCGCCAGATGGACGGAAAGCAGAATTCAATTTGAACGGTTTACTCATGGGCGACAACCTGATGACGTTATAAGCGGCAGGTGAGTAATTTTACTCGTTGTTGCCAGGATTGCCAGTAAAAAACACTGGATGAAAAACCAGTGGCATGTCAGGATATTTAGCATAGCGCCTGAATGATTAGCGCGATACCGGCCAAAATTTGGACTGTGACAAGATAAAACACCAGTCAGGTGAGGTTATCCCCAGAACTTTTTCTTTTTTAACATTTGTCAAGCCAGGCCATGATAGTTTTATGGCAACGGGTGACACTTTCGTGACGGGAATTGCTTTTATCTAAGCAATTAAATTTTAAACGATATTTTCTAAAGTCGCGTTTCGCGTCAATTTGGGCGAAAGCCGCGTCTTCTCTCGCTTAACGCGTGTTTTCTAACTCTAATGCACATGGTTATCCACAGGAATAGTGGATAACTGCTTCCAGCCCATACAGACTGGCGCTCGGCAAATTCCCGGATTTTCCCACGAGACGGCAGGAAAAAATTTTTATAGCTATTTTTTGATGATTAACAGTTGTCTCATTCATAACCAATCGATGAGATATAGCTCACAATTTCATCATTCTTGTTCCTGCACCACAACTCACCACCGCCGGCACCGTTGATGTGCACTCCCCCGCTTTTTTCACCTTCCTCCTGTGACGTAGTCCTAAAAAAGGCGTTTTTTTAAACACTTTCCACTTTCTGGCAGGGGTTTTGCACAATCAACATCGAACCTCACCTACACACATTTTTAAGGAGAGAAAGATGTTGAGTCTGCGTGCAGTGAACCAGTTTTACGGAAGCCAACATACGCTATGGAACGTGGATTTAGATTTTCCGCAAGGGGTGTGTACGGGCGTCGTAGGTCTGCCCGGAATGGGGAAAACCACCCTGATGAATTGCATCGCCGGGAAAGTGCCCGTGGAAAGCGGCACCATCATCTGGCATGAAGCGGGCGCGCCGCCGCGTGATTTGCTGAGCCCGGCGCCAGAACAGCGTTCAGGGCCGGGAATTGGCTATGTCCCGCAGGACAGGCGCATCTTCTCCCAGTTAACGATTGAGGAGAATCTGCATATCGCTATGCGGGCGATGGGGAGGCCCGATCCGCAAGCGAAAAGCGAGGTGTACGATCTGTTACCCGAACTCTACCCGTTACGCCAGACCCGGGCCAACGCCCTTTCGCCAGACGACCAGTACCAGCTGGCTCTGGCCAATGCGCTGGTAACCCGTCCGCGGATGCTGATTCTCGATGAGCCGATGCATGGCGCCGGTCACGGTTTTGCGCATAAGCTGGCACAGCTGCTGATACGCCTGAACCGCGAACTGGGCATGACGGTGCTGCTGGCTGAGCAACGGCTGTCGTTTATTCGCCGGGTCGCGGAACGTTTTTGTATGCTATATCGCGGGCGTAACGTGGCCCAGGGCCACGTTAACGAACTGGACGATGAGCTTATCGCCCACTGGATGTCGCTGGAAGCAAGGCGCTGAGGTCAAGATAGCGCCCGGTTTCGGCCCGTTCGGCCTCGTCCGCAAGCCACGGGATCTCCCCGAGAAAAGGGGCAGGCAAAACGCGCTTAAGCGTCGCCAGATACTCCTGATGCCGCTTGCCCGGGGCAACCACGTCGTTGGCGATCCAGCCCGCCAGACGCAGCCCCGCCTGCGAAACGGCCTGCGCGGTCAACATCGCATGGTTAATACAGCCGAGCTTCACCCCCACCACCAGGATGACCGGGAGCTGCTCGCGCTGCACCCAGTCAGCAAACGTCTGGTCCTGCGAGAGTGGCGTAAACCAGCCGCCGGCCCCCTCCACCAGCACCCAGTCCGCCTGGCGTTCCAGCGACCGTAATCCGGCTGAAAGCACGTCAAAATCAATCGGGCGGCCTTCATCGGCGCTGATGATGTGCGGCGACGTCGGCTCGGCAAAGGTATACGGATTCACCGCGGAATAGGCGAGCTTAAGGGTGCTGTTCCGCTGGAGCGCCAGCGCGTCGGTATTGCGCAGACCTTCTGCGGTCATCTCGCTGCCGGAAGCGACCGGCTTATACCCGGCGGTGTTTTTTCCCAGCCGTCGCGCCGCCTGCAGCAGCGCTGCGCTGGCCACCGTTTTCCCCACTTCCGTATCCGTTCCGGTGACAAAGTAGCGTTCAGTCACGTTCGATAACCCCATGAAATAGTTGATAAGAGAGCGGGAAATCTCCCCGCTCCTGCGGCCAGGCCAGCTCCAGGCG
This sequence comes from Enterobacter sp. WCHEn090032, assembly GCF_003986875.1. Taxonomy (NCBI): domain Bacteria; kingdom Pseudomonadati; phylum Pseudomonadota; class Gammaproteobacteria; order Enterobacterales; family Enterobacteriaceae; genus Enterobacter; species Enterobacter sp. WCHEn090032. The sequence continues at coordinate 58,349 of NZ_RXRN01000024.1, read as the reverse complement.
CTGCAACTGACCCCGGGTGAGCAGTTTTTTCTCGCGTCCGGTGTGCAGATGCGTGGCGCCAATCCCCTTCAGCGAGCGCATGGCACTGAGCGCGTCGCTGAAATGGAGGGTGATGGTCTGCACCTGACCCTGATAGCGCCAGCCAGCCAGCGCCTGCGTGACCTGTTCGTGCGGTAAAAACCGGTTTGCGTGCGGCTGTTCATCTACCGCTTGCCAGGCCTGGTTGAGCTCCGGTAACGAGCTTTCCAGCAGCGTGGTAAACGCGACTCTCCCGCCCGGACGCGCCACGCGGTAAAGCTCGCTTAAGGCCTGCGGCAGGCTGCTGCACCATTGCACGGCCAGATGGCTCCAGACCAGGTCGAATTGCGCGTCTGCCAGCGGGATCGCTTCGATATCCGCCACCAGATAGTGATGCGCGGCCTGCTGCTGCCGTGCCTCTGCAAGCATGTCAGGAGAGAGGTCGATGGCCGTCACCTGGCTTCCTGTTTCGCGCCAGTAGCGGCTATTTCCGCCAGGACCGCACCCGGCGTCCAGCACCTGGCTAAAGCACGTTTCGCCGAGCAACGCCAGCAGCCCCTCTGCGCTCTGACGCTGAAGTTCATCGTGCTGTGAGTAGCTGCGCGCGGCCCGGCCAAAGGCCGCCGCAATGGCCTGTTTATTGACTGGCGACATGCAACGCCTCCAGAAGGGCATCAATATCGTCGGCTTCGTGTGCCGCGGTCAGCGTGAGGCGCAGTCGGGCGGTACCCGGCGGCACGGTGGGCGGACGGATGGCCGTGACCCACATCCCCCGCTCGCGCAGCGTATGCGCCAGCGTGAGCGCCAGGCTGTTTTCACCGACGATTACCGGCTGGATTGCGCTCTGCGATTCGGTACTCCGGAAGGGAAGCCGATCCAGACCCTGTCGAAAACGCCGGATGTGTTCCGCCAGACGAGCCCGGCGTTCACGGCCTTCGGCGCTGCGAATCACCCGCACAGACGCAGACAGCGCCACCGCCTGCGCGGGGGGCATACTGGTGCTGTAGATCAGATGACGGGCAAACTGCAGCAGATAGTCGGCGACGGATTCGCTGCACAGCACAGCCGCCCCGCTCACGCCAAAACCTTTGCCGAAGGTGACAATCAGCAGTTCCGGCTTCACCTGCTGCTGATGGGCGCTACCGCGACCCTCATCGCCCATCACGCCAATGCCGTGGGCATCATCCACCAGCACCCAGGCGTTTTGCCGTTTTGCCGCGTCATGCAGCGCGGCAAGCGGCGCGCTGTCGCCATCCATGCTGAACACCCCTTCCGTGACCACCAGCTGTTGCCCGTCGCAGGGTTTATCCAGCAGCGCAGCGAGTTGCCCCGCGTCGTTATGCGCAAAGCGGCGCAGCTGCGCCGGGCTTAAATGTGCCGCCTCCAGCAGGGAGGCATGGCTTAAGCGGTCGGCGACAATGCGGTCATTCTTCCCCATCAGCGCGGTAATGACGGCCTGATTGGCCGCGAAACCCGAGATAAACAGCAGCGCGCGCGGGTAGCCCAGCCAGTCGGCAAGCGTCTCCTCCAGCGCCTGGTGCGCGGTGGTGTATCCGCTGACGTGCCCGGACCCGCCGCTGCCCACGCCATACTGCTCCGCGCCCTGCTGCCAGGCGCGGATGATGGCCGGATGCTGGCTCAGCCCGAGATAATCGTTGCTGGAGAAGTTACAAAACTGCCGGTTCTCACGGGTCAGAAAACGGCCTGCGCCGTTTTCGACAACTCTGCGTACGCGAAACGCATCTGCCGCCCGCCGCTCGTCGAGCGCAGAATGGATACGTGCCTCCCAGGTCATACCGCTGCCGCGTTGTAGAACTGATCGGTGTCGGCATTAAAAATCTGCTGCTCCAGCTGCTGCTGTTGCTCGTTATCCCCCGCCAGCACCTCGGTCTGATGCGGGTTCAGCCCCAGCTTGCGGAACAGCTGAACGTCTTTGTCCTCTTCCGGGTTCGGCGTGGTCAGCAGCTTGCAGCCGTAGAAGATGGAGTTGGCCCCGGCCATAAAGCACATTGCCTGGGTCTGCTCGTTCATCTGCTCGCGACCGGCAGAGAGGCGCACATAAGAGGTCGGCATCATGATGCGCGCTACCGCGATGGTGCGGATAAAATCAAACGCATCCACATCCTCGTTATCCGCCAGCGGCGTGCCTTTCACCTTCACCAGCATGTTGATCGGCACGCTTTCCGGTGGCGTCGGCAGATTCGCCAGCTGCAGCAGCAGACCGGCGCGATCTTTCACCGTCTCACCCAGCCCCACGATACCGCCCGAGCACACTTTGATCCCCGCTTCACGCACTTTATCGAGCGTGTCCAGACGCTCCTGATAGGTACGGGTGGTGATGATATTGCCGTAAAACTCCGGCGAGGTGTCGAGGTTGTGATTGTAGTAGTCCAGCCCGGCCGCCGAGAGGCGCTGCGCCTGCTCTTCGTTCAGCGTGCCCAGCGTCATACAGGCTTCGAGACCCATCTCTTTCACGCCCTTCACCATCTGCTCCAGATACGGCATGTCGCGGTCGTGCGGGTTTTTCCACGCCGCGCCCATGCAGAAACGGGTCGACCCGGCGTTTTTCGCCTTACGGGCGGAGTCGAGCACCTGCTCGACCTCCATCAGCCGTTCGGATTCAAGGCCCGTTTTATAGCGCGCGCTCTGCGGGCAATATTTGCAGTCTTCCGGGCAGGCGCCGGTCTTGATGGACAGCAGCGTGCTGACCTGAACATGGCGCGGATCGAAGTGCTGACGATGCACCTGTTGGGCTTCGAACATCAGCTCAAGGAAAGGTTTGTTGAATAATTCAGTGACTTGCGACATCGTCCAGCGTGCGTGGTGAGCCATGGGGCTTCTCCAAAGGGTTTTGTTAATTTTCGGTTCGGTTTATACTCGTAAACCTAAAACTTTTCAAAATGGTTTACAAGTCGATTATGACCCAGGACGATCTCACCTTCGACACGCAGCATATCTGGCACCCTTACACCTCGATGACCCGCCCGCTACCCGTCTATCCGGTCGCCTCCGCCCACGGCTGCGAGCTGCATCTCGCCAGCGGCGAGCCGCTGATTGACGGGATGTCCTCCTGGTGGGCGGCCATTCATGGGTATAACCACCCGCGCCTGAATGCGGCGATGAAAGCGCAGATTGACCAGATGTCGCACGTAATGTTTGGCGGGATCACCCATCAGCCTGCGGTGGATTTATGTCGTCGGCTGGTGGCGATGACGCCTGACGCGCTGGAGTGCGTATTCCTTGCTGATTCCGGCTCCGTGGCGGTGGAAGTGGCGATGAAAATGGCGCTGCAGTACTGGCATGCCAGAGGGGAGTCCCGTCAGCGGTTCCTCACTTTCCGCAACGGTTATCACGGGGATACCTTCGGGGCGATGTCGGTCTGCGATCCGGATAACTCCATGCACAGCCTGTGGAAAGGGTATCTGCCGGAAAACCTGTTTGCCCCGGCCCCGCAGAGCCGTTTCGACGGCGAGTGGAACGAGATGGACATGGTCGGCTTTGCGCGGCTGATGGCTGCCCACCGCCAGGAGATTGCCGCCGTTATTCTGGAGCCCGTTGTCCAGGGTGCCGGTGGAATGCGGATGTACCACCCGGAATGGCTGAAGCGTATTCGCAGGATGTGCGACCGCGAGGGCATTTTGCTGATTGCCGATGAGATCGCCACCGGTTTTGGCCGCACGGGCAAGCTGTTTGCCTGCGAACATGCGGGTATCACCCCGGATATTCTGTGTCTGGGTAAAGCGCTCACCGGCGGCACGATGACGCTCTCCGCCACGCTCACGACCCGCCAGGTCGCCGACACCATCAGCGACGGCGACGCGGGCTGCTTTATGCATGGCCCGACGTTTATGGGCAACCCGCTGGCCTGCGCGGTAGCGAGTGAAAGCCTGGCGATTCTGGAGAGCGGTGAGTGGCAAACGCAGGTGGCGGCGATCGAAGCGCAGCTGAAAGAAGAGCTGAGCGCCGCCTCGGGAGCGAATTTCGTGGCGGACGTGCGCGTGCTGGGGGCCATCGGGGTGATTGAGACCACCCATCCGGTGAACATGGCGGCGCTGCAGCGCTTCTTCGTGGATCAGGGCGTTTGGGTGCGCCCTTTCGGCAAGCTTATCTACCTGATGCCGCCGTATATCATTACGCAGGAGCAGTTGCGTAAATTAACCGCCGCGGTCGTTACAGCCGTTAACAATCCCGCGCATTTCACGATTTAACCCCATGCGTTACACTTTCTGAACGAGTGAATCACGAGGGTAAACCGTATGAAAATCATCAGTAAAGATTTGCGCGACGGTGAAAAGCTGCCGGAGCGTCATGTATTCAACGGCATGGGGTATCAGGGAGACAATATCTCCCCGCACCTGGCGTGGGATGATGTTCCGGCGGGCACCAAAAGTTTTGTCGTCACCTGTTACGATCCGGATGCCCCCACCGGCTCGGGCTGGTGGCACTGGATTGTGGCGAACCTGCCTGCCGATACGCGGGTCCTGCCGCAGGGTTCCGGCTCTGACCTGGTTGCGCTGCCTGAAGGCGCCATCCAGACCCGCACCGATTTTGGCAAAGCAGGTTACGGCGGCGCGGCGCCACCAAAAGGGGAAACCCACCGCTATATCTTTACGGTACACGCGCTGGACGTGGAGAAGATTGACGTGGATGAAGGGGCGAGCGGCGCAATGGTAGGGTTTAACGTGCATTTCCATACGCTGGGGAGCGCGTCGATTACGGCGATGTATTCGTAAAAAAAGCCGGGTGGCGGCTACGCCTTACCCGGCCTGGATTTCGTACCCGTAGGCCCGGTAAGCGCAGCGCCACCGGGCAAAAAAATCACAGCACTGGCGGCAACAACCCTACCAGACGCCCTTCCTCCAGAAGCTGCATCGCCTTATCAATATCCGGCGCAAAGAAACGGTCATCATCGTAATGGGATACGTGCTCGCGCAACGTCTGGCGCGCCAGCTCCAGCAGCGGGCTGGATTTCAGGCCTTCACGCAGGTCGATACCCTGACATGCCGCCAGCCACTCCACCGCCAGCACGCCACGGGTGTTGGACGCCATCTCCCAAAGACGACGTCCGGCTGCAGGGGCCATGGAGACATGGTCTTCCTGGTTTGCGGAGGTAGGCAGACTGTCCACGCTGTGCGGGTGAGACAGGGCTTTGTTCTCGCTTGCCAGCGCCGCGGCGGTCACCTGGGCAATCATAAAGCCCGAGTTGACGCCGCCGTTACGCACCAGGAACGGTGGCAGCTGGGACATGTGTTTATCCATCATCAGCGCAATGCGGCGCTCGGACAACGCGCCGACTTCGGCAATCGCCAGCGCGATATTATCCGCCGCCATCGCTACCGGCTCAGCGTGGAAGTTACCGCCGGAGACCACCTCGTTTTCCTGGGCGAATACCAGCGGGTTATCGGACACCGCGTTGGCTTCCACCAGCAGCACCTCTGCGGCCTGACGCAGCTGCGTCAGGCAGGCCCCCATCACCTGCGGCTGACAGCGCAGTGAATACGGATCCTGCACTTTTTCACAGTTGTGGTGCGAATCCGCAATCTCACTGGTGTCGGTAAGCAGGTGACGGTACAGGCTGGCCGCGTCAATCTGCCCGCGCTGGCCGCGTACGTCATGGATGCGCGCGTCGAACGGACGACGCGAGCCCAGCACGGCTTCGGTGGTCAGCGCGCCGCACACAACGGCTGAGGCAAAGAGATCTTCCGCTTCAAACAGGCCGCGCAGCGCGAATGCCGTCGATGCCTGCGTGCCGTTCAGCAGCGCCAGCCCCTCTTTGGCCGCCAGCGTAATCGGGGTGAGCCCCGCTTTTTTCAGCGCCTCTTTCGCCGGGAGCCACTCGCCCTGCCAGCGCGCCTGGCCTTCACCCAGCAGCAGCAGCGACATGTGCGCCAGCGGCGCGAGGTCACCGGATGCACCAACGGAACCTTTCGCCGGGATCCACGGGTAGACTTCGGCATTGACCAGCGCCATCAGCGCCTGGATCACGCTCAGGCGAATGCCGGAGAAGCCGCGCGCCAGGCTGTTGATTTTGAGCACCATCATCAGACGGACAATCTCATCATCCAGCGGCTGGCCAACGCCCGCCGCATGAGACAGCACCAACGAGCGCTGTAAGTTTTCCAGATCGTGTGTCGCGATGCGGGTCTGCGCCAGCAGCCCAAAACCGGTATTAATCCCGTAGGCGGTGCGCCCTTCGGCCACAATGGCTTCGACGCAGGCGACGCTGTCGTTGATGGCGGCGTGGGCGCTTTCATCCAGCGAAAGGGTGACCGGTTGACGCCAGACGCTACGCAGCTGCTTGAGGGTCAGTGAGCCGGGTGTGAGTGTTAACGCGTTCATTAATGCTTTCCTTGTGTGGCAGGGATCATCGGCAGGTTGAGTCCCTGCTCTTTGGCACAGTCAATCGCAATGTCGTAACCCGCATCGGCATGACGCATCACGCCGGTTGCCGGATCGTTGTGCAGCACGCGAGCGATACGCGCGGCGGCTTCATCGGTTCCGTCACAGACGATGACCATCCCGGAATGCTGGGAGAAGCCCATCCCCACGCCGCCACCGTGGTGCAGCGAAACCCAGGTCGCGCCGCTGGCGGTGTTCAACAGGGCGTTCAGCAGTGGCCAGTCGGAGACCGCGTCTGAGCCGTCGCGCATGGCTTCGGTTTCACGGTTCGGGCTGGCGACAGAGCCGGAGTCCAGATGGTCGCGGCCGATAACAATCGGCGCGGAGACTTCGCCGCTGCGTACCATTTCGTTAAAGGCCAGCCCGAGCTTTTGCCGCCACGCCAGCCCTACCCAGCAGATACGCGCCGGTAAGCCCTGGAAGTTAATGCGCTCGCGGGCCATATCCAGCCAGTGGTGCAGGTGTTCGTCATCGGCGACGATCTCCTTCACTTTGGCATCGGTCTTGTAGATATCTTCCGGATCGCCGGACAGGGCAACCCAGCGGAACGGACCGATACCGCGGCAGAACAGCGGGCGGATATACGCAGGGACAAAGCCCGGGAAGTCAAAAGCGTTATTCACGCCCATCTCTTTCGCCATCTGGCGGATGTTGTTGCCGTAATCGAAGGTTGGAATGCCCATCTGGCTGAAGGCCAGCATGGCGGAAACGTGTTCTGCCATGGAACGTTTCGCGGCCAGCACCGTGCCTTCCGGGTCAGTTTCCGCTTTCTGCTGATAAGCTTCCCACGTCCAGCCTTTTGGCAGGTAACCATGCAGAGGATCGTGGGCGCTGGTCTGGTCGGTCACGAGATCCGGGCGCACGCCGCGGGCGACGAGTTCAGGAAGGATCTCCGCCGCGTTGCCGCACAGGGCAATCGACACCGCTTTGCCTTCAGACGTGTATTTTTTGATACGCGCCAGCGCATCGTCCAGGCTGGTCGCCTGCTCGTCGACGTAACGGGTACGCAGACGGAAATCAATGCGGCTCTGCTGGCACTCGATGTTCAGCGAGCAGGCACCCGCAAGCGTGGCGGCCAGCGGCTGCGCGCCGCCCATACCGCCGAGACCCGCGGTCAGTACCCAGCGGCCTTTCAGCGAGCCGTTGTAGTGCTGACGACCGGCTTCCACGAAGGTCTCGTAGGTGCCCTGCACAATCCCCTGGCTGCCGATGTAGATCCAGCTCCCCGCGGTCATCTGGCCATACATCGCCAGCCCTTTGGCGTCGAGTTCGTTGAAATGTTCCCAGGTGGCCCAGTGCGGCACGAGGTTGGAGTTGGCGATCAGCACGCGCGGCGCGTTTTTGTGGGTTTTGAACACCCCCACCGGCTTGCCGGATTGCACCAGCAGGGTTTCGTCGTGTTCGAGTTCAGTCAGGGACTTTACAATTGCGTCATAGCATTCCCAGTTGCGCGCGGCGCGGCCAATGCCGCCGTAGACCACCAGCTCGTGGGGGTTTTCCGCCACCTCAGGATCAAGGTTATTCATCAACATGCGCAGCGGGGCTTCGGTGAGCCAGCTTTTGGCGGTAAGGGTGGTGCCGCGCGCGGCGCGGACATCCTGCTGGCGGTATTTACCTGACGACATTGTGTGCTCCTCATACGGGACAGATGATGCATTTAGATATACTTGTATAGACAAGCACACACAAGGTCGGATTTAACAAAAAAGATACAATTTTGTTATATTGCGTTAGCTATCACGCTTTTAAAACTTATGACATAAAGTGGCCCTGCAGCCGGTAGCGATTCCCCGGGAAAAGCAACCGGGCATGCGACACAATATGTGACGATGACCAGGTTCGGCGGCGGATCAGCAGGCACGGATCGTGTTCTTTAATGCGCAGACGTTCGCACTCCTGCGGGGTGGCGCGCACGGCTTCCACAATGTGCTCCCCTTCCGTCAGCGGGGCGACCAGCGAGAGATAGGCGTGCGGCGTGGTTTGGGTGTAATCCTGGTTCAGATACTCCGGGATCCGTTCGGCGTTGACGCAGCGATCTTCAATCTGCACCGGAATGTCGTTTTCAAAATGCACCATCACGGAGTGGAAGATGCGGCTTCCCTCCCTGACATTAAGCTCTGCGGCCTGCTCGGCGCTGGCCTGCGTCTCTTCCAGCACCAGCACTTCACAGCGATGCTGATGATTACGCGCGGCAATCTCGTCCGCAATACTGCGGATTTCAAACAGGGCGGATTGCCCTTTCGGTTCTGCCACAAACGTCCCGACTCCCTGCAGACGTACCAGAAGCCCTTCATCGGTCAGCTCGCGCAGCGCCCGGTTGATGGTCATCCGGCTAAAACCAAACTGCGCCACCAGATCGGCCTCCGACGGAATGCGATCGTGCGGCCGCCAGACGCCGGTGGCGATTTTCTCGCTAATCGCCTGCTTTACCTTTTCGTAGAAAGGTGCGGGAGGGCTCGACTGCGGCAGCGGTGAGCGTGAAAACATCATGACTCCTTAAATGCTGTTATGCCCACCAGTGAGCAATTTGCCAGGCCAGACGGGCGGCGAGCTTTGCGCCCTGTCCGTCCCGATCGTAGTGCGGGTTAAACTCTACCAGATCGGCGGCCTGAAGCTTACCGCTACGGCAGATATGTTCGATAACAGGCAGGAGATCCAGAGCCGGTATGCCTAACGCAGCCGGTGCGGAAACAGCCGGCATTTCGCCTGCGGGCAGGACATCCAGATCGATCGTCAGGTAGATACGATCGGCCTGCGCCAGCACCTTTTCCACGGCGGATAACGCATCGCGTCTGAAATGCAGATCTTCCACCAGCGTGACGTTCAGACGTTCAGCCTCATCCCACAGCGCCTGCGTGTTCGCCGCCCGGCTTACGCCTAAACAGGCGTAGCGAAATTCCCGCCCGCGTTCATCGCAATGGCGTGCCAGCTGGCGAAACGGCGTGCCGGATGTCGCGCGCTCGGCCTTGCGCAGGTCAAGATGTGCGTCAAGGTTAATCACCGCCACGCGCTCGTCTGGGAAAGCATCCAGAATGCCCCGGCCATGCGCCCAGGCGGTTTCGTGCCCGCCGCCAAAGACCAGCGTGCGCATTCCGGACTGCTGGCAGGCGGTAACGGCATCGCTTAACGCCTGCTGGGCCGCTTCGAGCTCGTCTCCTTCCACACAGACCGAGCCCATATCCGCCAGCCGCTCGTGTCCCTGGTGGCTTGCCATGTTCGCCAGTGCCTTACGCAGGATATCCGGTGCCTGTACGGCGCCGGGCCGGCCCTGATTACGTTTAACCCCTTCATCACATTCAAAGCCTATCAGCGCAATGCCCTCTGGCAGTGGGGTAAACGTTGCCTGCTGTTGTATGGTTTGAAAAATACGCGTTGCATTGCTGGCCTCAGCGCTGTCGTCACGCCCCTGCCAGACCGATTCTGCAACGGGCCGCCATAACCTCATACTGCCTCCCCACGGAAAATACGTTGATACAGCGGATTGCGTCCCGGCTCGTAGACCATCTCTACCGGATGATGAGCATCCCAGACGATAAAATCAGCGACGAAGCCTGCCCGTAGCTGTCCGTGGGTTTTACCGCGGCCCAGCGCCTGCGCGGCATGTCGCGTCACGCCAGCCCAGGCTTCTTCAGGCGTCAGGCCAAACTGTACGCAGGCCATGTTCATCGCCAGGTGCAGGCTGGCAAACGGGCTCGTCCCGGGGTTATAGTCGGTGGCGACAGCCATCGGCACACCCTGTCTTCTGAGCTGTTCCACCGGCGGACGCTGGCGCTCCTGAAGAAAATAGAATGCGCCGGGCAGCAGAACCGCAACCGTACCGCTTTGCGCCATCGCCTGAACGCCTGCATCATCCAGGTATTCGATATGATCGGCCGACAGCCCGTTAAATCGGCTAACCAGCGCCGCACCGCCCAGATTTGAAAGCTGTTCCACATGCCCTTTTACCGGGATACCGAGCGCAGTCGCCGCCTGGAAGAGTCGCTCGGTTTGCGACGGCGTAAAGCCGACGTTTTCACAAAACACGTCCACCGCTTCAAACAGCTCTTTTTGCCACAGCGCGGGCATGATCTGCTCGCAGACCATCGTAAGGTATGCATCCGGATCGTGTTTGTATTCCGTCGGAACCGCATGCGCGGCCAGCAGCGTTGGGCTGATATCAATCGGGTTATTCAGGCTCAGCTGGCGTGCCACCTGCAGCATCTTCTCTTCGGCATCGGCGTTTAGGCCATATCCGGACTTGATTTCAAGGGTGGTGACACCTTCGTTCATCAGACGCTGAAGCCGCTGCTGCGCCAGCTTAAGCAGCGTTTCGGGTGAGCTGTTGCGCGTCGCCGTCACGGTAGCGTTAATACCGCCGCCCTGCGCGCTGATGGTTTGATAAGAGACGCCATTCAGCCGCTGCTCCCACTCCGCCGCGCGATCGCCGCCAAACACGAGATGGGTATGGCAATCAATCAGGCCTGGCGTCACCAGACGCCCCTGAAGATCGACGCAGTGACGGTGTCCATAAGGAATGTCAGATTCAGGGATCACAGCCGCAAGGGTGTGGCCGCGCACGACCAGGGCGTGTTGCTCTTTCAGTCCATATGGCGCAGCAACATCTGCCGCCATTGTCGCCAGTCGCGCATTTCGCCATATTACATCGTCAGGAAGGATCTGCTGCATGGGCATTCCACTTGTCATGAGTTGTATAGACATTTATTTTCATCTGCCGTCTGCTGTCAACCGTAATAAAGGAAAATGTTATTTATTTGTGACGACTTTCCCGCCCCCTGCGGGCGAAAAATGCAACTTTTACCCTTTTTATCTTCCCGTTTCGCTCAACTTAGTATAAAAAAGCAGGCTATTTCGTCTGTCCCGTAAAGACTTGCATACCCAGGAGCTTCACCTTGAACATTTCCAGGATTTCCCGTCTGGCGTTGGCACTCGCCTTTGGCGTGACCTTATCCGCATGCAGTTCAACACCACCGGACCAGCGACCGTCTGAGCAGGTCGCCCCCGGCACCGCATCCCGCCCGATTTTGTCCGCGGATGAAGCGAAGAACTTCGATCGTGCGCACTATTTCTCGGCGATGGATCCTAACGCTGCGCCGTGGACCCCGTCTTCTATTAACCTGCCGAAACAGCCAGATTTCGTGGTTGGCCCGGCGGGTGCGCAGGGCGTAACGCATACCTCTATTCAGGCTGCGGTGGATGCTGCCATCACTAAACACAGCGCGTCTCGCCAGTACATTGCTATCCTGCCAGGTGAATACGAAGGCACCGTCTATGTTCCGGCGGCGCCAGGCAGCATTACCCTGTACGGTCTGGGCGAAAAAGCGATCGATGTTAAAATTGGCCTGGCGATTGATTCCGAAATCGACAGCAACGCCTGGCGTCATCTGGTCAACCCTGCCGGCAAATACATGCCGGGCAAACCGGCGTGGTATATGTTTGATAACTGCCAGAGCAAGCGTTCCGCCACCGTTGGCGTGATGTGCTCAGCGGTATTCTGGTCTCAGAATAACGGTCTGCAACTGCAAAACCTGACCATTCAGAATACCCTGGGTGACAGTGTTGATGCCGGTACCCACCAGGCCGTTGCGCTGCGTAGCGATGGCGATAAAGTCCAGATCAACAACGTCAACATTCTCGGCCGTCAGAACACCTTCTTCGTGACCAACAGCGGCGTGCAGAACACCCTGCAAAATAACCGACTGACCCGTACGCTGGTGACCAACAGCTACGTTGAAGGTGACGTGGAACTGGTCTCCGGTCGTGGTGCAGTGGTGTTTGATAATACGGACTTCCGCGTGGTGAACTCGCGTACCCAGCAGGAAGGCTATGTGTTTGCGCCAGCCACCCAGTCTAACCTGTTCTACGGTTTCCTTGCTGTGAACAGCCGCTTTAATGCTGCCGGTGACGGCGTGGCGCAGCTGGGTCGCTCCCTGGATGTGGACTCTGCGACCAACGGCCAGGTGGTGATCCGCGACAGCGTGATCAACGAAGGCTTCAATATGGCGAAGCCATGGGCCGATGCCGCAATTTCCAAACGTCCGTTCTCCGGCAATACCGGTACGGTGGATGATAAAGGGAACGTGCAGCGCAACCTGAACGACGCTAACTTCAACCGCATGTGGGAATACAACAACCGCGGTCTGGGTAGCAACGTGGTGGCTGAGCCGAAGCAGTAATAAGATGAGAGTAAAAGGGGGAGTTCAATCCCCCTTTTTACTGCGACTGAATGCGTCAGGCTCCAAACTTAAGATACGCATCCAATAGTTGCATAATCGCAACCATGAGTTGCAGGAACAGAATTGCCCATTCCACACCGCTCATACGCCACTCCTTTGGTATTACCCGTCATACTTCAAGTTGCAGGTGCGTTGGCTACACTCGTTCACCGCGTGACTCGGCCTGTGGCCTCGCTCCTTCGGAGCCAGCGCAAGCGCTGTTCAAAACGCTATAGGCTTTTGTCCCGAAACTCGAATTATTTAGGGTACAGGAGCACTTCTCCTCTGATTTACCTTTCCGCTGCCTGTCACCAGAGGTGTGTTGGTTACTTTTCGATGTGCTCCACAGTTAAGGCACTGTCGGCACCACCCGACAGCCAGGACTTGAAACGGATCCTGAATTGCGGAACTGCAGCACATCGAACCAACAAAGAGAAGTATATCAACTCAATACTGTACATAAAAACAGTTAAAAGGAAATTAGGAATATATAAAGACAAGCCACATAACCCATTAAATCCAAAAGACATAACGACAAACGGGCCTACTCATTATCGATAACTTCTTTTTCAGCCGGTTTACAGACCCGATGCCTGCCATTATTATGAATTTGTTGGTTTCTTTTCGATGTGCTCACCCGGCTACCACCGGGCATAAAAAAACCTCGCATTCGCGAGGTTTTTTGTTTTAAGCCGCTTAATGAGCGTTTACCACCACCCACATCGGCCCCTGGCCGACGGCATAGCGCCCTTTCTCTTCCAGCAGACCCTGCTCGCCTTTAATTTCGTACAGCGCGATGTGGTGGGATTTCTGCCCCGCCGCAATCAGGAACTTACCGCTGTGATCGATATTAAAGCCGCGCGGCTGGGTTTCCGTTGGCTGGAAGCCTTCAATGGCCAGCACGCTGCCGTCCTCGGAAACGCTGAAAACGGTAATCAGGCTGGAGGTACGGTCACAGGCGTACAGATGACGACCATCTGGCGTGATGTGAATATCCGCCGCCCAGCGGGTGTCGGAGAAGTCAGACGGCATCATATCCAGCGTCTGCACACACTCAATCTGGCCGTTAGGATCTTTTAGTTCCCATACGTCCACAGAGCTGTTCAGCTCGTTCACCACGTAGGCATACTGCTGGTTCGGATGGAAGACCATATGACGCGGGCCCGCGCCTTCAACGGTAGTGACTTCCGCCGGATTCTGCGCCACCAGGTGACCATCGTCGCTCAGGGTGAACAGACAGATACGATCCTGCTTGAGCGCAGGCACCCACAGCGTGCGGTTATCCGGAGAGATATTCGCCGAGTGGCAGCCTTCCAGCCCTTCCACCACATCCACGGTTTCAACCGGGATGCCCTCTTCCAGACGCGTTACGCTAACACAACCGGCGTTATACGAGCCGCTGAAGACAAAGTTGCCTTTACGATCGGTAGAAATGTGGGTTGGGCTGCCCGGCAATGGCGCTTCGGCAGTGTAAGTCAGCGCGCCGTCGTCCGGAGAAATGCGATAGGCCAGCACGCGAAACTCCGGGCGCACACCCACGTACAAGAAACGTTTATCCGGGCTGATGACCATCGGCTGTACCTGGCCTGGCACATCAACAACCTGAACCAGCGTGAGTGTCCCTTCGGTATTTAAGCGCCAGACGTGGATCTGCTGGCTTTCAGGACTGGCGGTATAAACGGTTTGTTTCATGAATATTCACTCCTCACTGCGCATGAAAGTAGTTAACTTTTGACGGTGAATGCTGAATTGTCGACAGGAATTTTGAAGCCTTCGCCTCTCGGTGTACCATCCCATCAAAACGTAAATTCAATATTAACCCGGGAAAACAGATGACCTCGCGTGTGATTGCTCTGGATTTAGACGGTACCTTACTGACGCCGCAAAAAACCCTTCTCCCCTCTTCTCTGGAAGCGCTTAAACGCGCGCAGGAAGCGGGATATCAACTCCTTATCGTAACGGGTCGACATCACGTTGCCATTCACCCTTTTTATCAGGCACTGGCGTTAGATACACCTGCAATTTGCTGTAATGGCACTTATTTGTATGATTATCAGGCAAAAAAGGTTTTAGCATCCGACCCGCTGCCGGTACCCCAGGCGCTGCAGTTGATTGATCTGCTTGATGAGCATGACGTTCACGGCCTGATGTATGTGGACAACGCAATGGTCTACGAGCGTCCAACCGGCCATGTGGTGCGCACCAGCAACTGGGCGTTGTCTCTGCCTGAAGCCCAGCGTCCGGTCTTTACTCAGGTTTCCTCCCTGCGTCAGGCCGCTCAGGATGTTGAGGCGATCTGGAAATTCGCCCTGACGGATGAAGATACCACCAAACTGAATAGCTTCGCGAAACACGTGGAACAGACGCTGGGTCTGGAGTGCGAATGGTCCTGGCACGATCAGGTGGATATTGCCCGCAAAGGCAACAGCAAAGGCAAGCGTCTGACGCAGTACGTGGAGTCCCAGGGCGGGTCGATGCAGGATGTGATTGCCTTTGGCGATAACTACAACGACATCAGCATGCTGGAAGCCGCCGGTACGGGTGTGGCGATGGGCAATGCCGATGATGCCGTGAAGGCGCGCGCCAACGTGGTGATTGGTGACAACACCTCCGACAGCATCGCGCAGTACATTTATACCCACCTGCTGTAATCAGGTAGTGATTGAGACGCTCTTGATTTGCGCGTAAAGCCACAGGCCGGGTTTGATCCCCAACTCATCCCGGGCCCAGGGGCTGATGCGCGCCCAGAGCGTTCTGCTCCCCACCTCCAGTTTCACTTCCACCTGGCCGTTGTCATCAAAACACTCTGCCACTTTGGCACGCAGAATATTTCGAATGCTGGTCTGCAGCGGGGGTTGTAAAACCAGAGAGACATCCGAGGCCTGAATGCGGATCCGCAGGACTGACTGCAGCGGTTTATCGATCCGGTTAACCCACAGATGCTGATCGCCCAATGCCAGCGCGGTCATCGCGTAGTGCGGATGGTGTTCCAGAACGCTCACTTTCAGAATGCTGCTCTGCTGCTCTTTCGGTAGCCAGGGATGCATTACGCTGCTGCCCCATACCTCTTCCAGTTTGCCGAAGGCCTTCACGCAGCCCTCTTCCAGCACCAGCACGTTATCGGCCAGATGGAGGATCTCATCCAGCGAATGGCTGACGTAGAGCATCGGGATGTTGATTTCACGCGTCAGGCGCTGCAGATAAGGCAGAAGCTCACGTTTACGCGGAATATCCAGCGAGGCCAGCGGTTCGTCAAGCAGCAGCAGTTCGGGTGCGGTCAGCAACGCGCGGCCAATCGCCACGCGCTGTTTCTCTCCGCCGGAAAGCGAAGAAGGCAGTCTGTCGAGCAGCGGTTCAATACCTAACAGCGTGACCAGTTTATCAAACTGCGGAGCCATGCTTTTCGCCATGCCGTAACGCAGGTTGCCGCGCACGCTGTAGTGCGGGAATAAGCGTGCATCCTGGAAAACATAGCCAATACGACGTTTATCAGGCGACAGATATACCTTATTTTCCACGTCATTTAAGACGCGGTTATTCAATACAATCCGTCCTGACTGCGGACGGGTCAGGCCGCTTATCGCATTGATCAACGACGTTTTGCCCGCCCCTGAGACGCCAAAAATGGCGGTGATACCGCTTGCAGGCAGCGTCTCGTTAAGCGTCAGGGTATGGTTTCCCAGCGTCTGGGTGAAATGAAGCTCAAGCATGTCTATTTCCCCATCCGCTCACGACTGACTCTCGCCAGCCATTCCGACACCAGCAGCGATACCAGGGCTAACACAATGGAGATGATGCACAGCCGCGCTGCGGCCCCCTCTCCCCCCGGCGTCTGGATCAGGGTATACATGGCCGAAGGAAGGGTTCGCGTCTCGCCGGGAATGTTCGACACAAAGGTGATCGTGGCGCCAAACTCGCCGAGCGACCGGGCGAAGGCCAGCACCGTGCCGACAATAATACCCGGCAGCGTGAGCGGAAGTGTGATGGTGAAAAAGACGCGCCAGCGCCCGGCGCCCAGCGTGCGGGCTGCCTGTTCGAGCTTCATGTCCACACCTTCCAGCGCAAGGCGGATCGCTCTCACCATCAACGGGAATGACATCACCGCTGCGGCCAGGACCGCCCCGCGCCAGCTAAACGCAAACGTCAGCCCAAACCAGTCATAAAGTTTTTCGCCAATAAAACCGCGTCGCCCCATCGAAATCAGCAGCAGATAACCTACCACCACGGGCGGCAACACGAGCGGAAGATGCAGCACGCTGTCGAGCAGCGCTTTGCCGGGAAACTGACAGCGAACCAGTAACCAGGCAAAGAAGATCCCAAAGGGCAAACTCAGCGCAACCGCCAGGGAAGAGACTTTCAGGCTCAGCAGAACAGCCTGCCATTCAGGATCGGTCAATATCATCAGTGAGTCGTAAATCCATAACGTTTAAAGATTGCGGACGCGTGCGGCCCCTTCAGATAATCGCGGAAAGCCGTCACGGTCGCATTTTTATGTCCAGCAACAATCGCAACAGGGTATTCCACTTTCTTGTGGGAGTCTTCCGGGAACGTTGCGACCACTTTCACCCCCTTGCTGGCCACGGCATCAGAGCCGTAGACAATGCCCAGCGGGGCTTCGTTGCGTTCCACCAGCGCCAGTGCGCCGCGAACATCTTCTGCCGGTGCCAGTTTCGGCGACAGCGTCTCCCACGCGCCCAGTTTTTGCAGCGCTTCTTTGGCGTAAATGCCGGCCGGAACATGATCCGGATCCCCCACCGCCAGACGCCCCCCGTTCAGAAGCCGGGTCCAGTCTGTTGCTTTGTTGATGGTGATGTCAGCCTGGGCACTGGCTTTCGGCGCTACGACAACCAGGCTATTACCCAGCAGCGTTTCGCGGGTTGACGCATCAATCGCTTTTTTCTCCGCTGCGTAATCCATCCACTTCTGGTCCGCCGAAATGAACAGATCCGCCGGTGCGCCCGCTTCTATCTGGCGCGCCAGCGTAGAGGAAGAGGCAAACGAGGAGACCACCTCGACGTTGTTCTCTTTTTTATACGCCGCCGCGATATCCTGCAGCGCATTGGTCAGCGACGCCGCCGCAAAGACCGTTATTTTGCCGTCGTCCGCCAGCGCGTGTCCGGTAAGCGAAAGCGTCAGCGCAGCCACTGCGAAAAGGCGTACCCATGAACGTGCCATTTGTCACTCCTGTCAGTAGCGTTATATACGCATTAATATAACGATAACGTCAGGGAGATCCCAGCGTTTATTCGTACCGCTCAAGGGGTAAACCGGTGTCATCTGTAAAAGAATATCGGTGAAAAGAAGAAAAACTTGAGAGCAAAACGCCCGGACTGGCCGGGCGTTTTGTGGGGAATCAATGCTGTTTTTTAGCGCGGTCTCTGTGACCAATGTTCGAAAAGACGTTGAACACTTCACCCAGGCCGTAGATGGCACCGAGGATGATGGCCATCACTACTGGTACCATGATCACGGCGAATACCAGACTTTTCAACAACTCTAACATGGTTTTCTCCAGATATTGTGAATGGCTTATTCTACCCTTTCAGGTGAGAAAAACATCCCCTTTTGTGCGGTACCCTTTGCGCCCTGCACCATTTGGGTCACAATACCCTTTTTGCCAGGATACTGTTATGCAGGCCGAAATTCTCCTTACTCTCAGACTTCAGCAAAAGCTTTTCGCCGATCCGCGACGTATCACCCTGCTTAAACAGATAGAACAAACGGGCTCAATTAGCCAGGGGGCGAAAAATGCCGGGATCAGCTATAAAAGCGCCTGGGATGCCATCAATGAGATGAACACCCTGAGCGAACATCCGCTGGTAGACAGGGCCACGGGCGGCAAAGGCGGAGGTGGCGCAATCGTGACACGTTACGGCCAGCGCCTTATTCAGCTTTACGATCTGCTGGCCCGGATCCAGCAAAAAGCGTTTGATGTGCTGAGTGACGACGATAACGTGCCGCTGGACAGTTTGCTGGCCGCTATTTCCCGCTTCTCATTACAAACCAGCGCCCGCAACCAGTGGTTTGGCACAGTGACGGCGCGCGATAATCTGCAGATACAGCAGCATATTGAGATCCTGCTTGCCGATGGTACCACCCGTCTGAAAGCCGCCATCACGGCGCAGAGCGCAGAGCGTCTTGGACTCGATGAAGGAAAAGAGGTGCTGGTGCTGCTGAAAGCGCCGTGGGTCAACCTCACACGCAATCCCGATACGGCAAAGGCAGCAGATAACCAGCTTCAGGGCACCATCAGCCGTATCGAACGCGGCGAAGCGCAGTGCGAAGTGCTGATGACCCTGGCAGACGGGCAAATGCTGTGCGCGACGGTACCGCTCAGCGAGGCGGACGATTTAGAAGAAGGTGCTGTCGTCACCGCCTGGTTCAACGCAGACCGGGTGATTATCGCCACTTTGTGCTAAGCACATTGACAATCGTACCGACAGTGCGTATCCCTGATAACTATTGCTGCAAAAACAGGGATAAATCATGTCATCATTGCATATTTCGCAAGGCACGTTTCGTCTTGGCGATACCCGAACGCTGACGATTGCTGATTTGACAATACGCGCAGGTGAAAGCTGGGCGTTTGTCGGCACCAACGGCAGCGGTAAATCTGCCCTGGCCCGCGCGCTGGCCGGAGAGCTTACCCTCCTTAAAGGTGAAAACCAGAGCGAGTTTACCCGCCTGACACGCCTCTCATTTGAACAGCTGCAAAAGCTGGTGAGCGACGAATGGCAGCGCAACAACACCGATTTACTCAGCCCGGGCGAAGACGATACCGGCCGCACGACGGCGGAAATCATTCAGGATGAGGTTAAGGATCCTGCCCGCTGTCAGCGCCTGGCAGAACAGTTTGGCATTTCCGCCCTGCTGACCCGACGCTTCAAATACCTCTCCACCGGTGAGACGCGGAAAACGCTGCTTTGTCAGGCCCTGATGAGCGAGCCTGAGCTGCTGATCCTCGACGAACCGTTCGACGGCCTTGACGTGCAATCCCGTGCGCAGCTGGCAGCCCTGCTGGCGTCGCTGAATCAGCAGGGATATACCCTCGTGCTGGTGCTTAACCGCTTTGATGAGATCCCAGATTTTATCCAGCATGCAGGCGTACTGGCCGATTGTAATCTGGCCGAGACAGGGGAAAAATCGGCGCTGCTTAAGCAGGCGCTCATCGCCCAGCTCGCACACAGCGAACGGCTTGACGGAATTACCCTTCCGGAACCCGACGCCCCTTCGGCTCGCCACGCGCTTGATCCCCACCAGCCGCGCATCGTGCTGCGTGATGGCGTGGTTTCGTATGACGATCGCCCAATCCTTAATCACCTGAGCTGGACGGTTAATCCTGGGGAGCACTGGCAAATTGTCGGCCCCAACGGCGCGGGAAAATCGACGCTGCTGAGTCTGATCACCGGCGATCACCCGCAGGGTTATAGCAACGATCTGACGCTGTTTGGCCGCCGTCGCGGCAGCGGTGAAACTATCTGGGATATCAAAAAACACATTGGCTACGTCAGCAGCAGCCTGCATCTGGATTACCGGGTCAGCACCACGGTACGCAACGTGATCCTCTCAGGCTATTTTGACTCCATCGGCATTTATCAGGCGGTATCGGATAAACAGCAAAAGCTGGCTCAGCAGTGGCTGGACATTCTGGGCATGGATAACCGGGTCGCTGACGCGCCGTTTCATAGCCTGTCATGGGGACAGCAGCGCCTGGCGCTGATCGTGCGCGCGCTGGTGAAACATCCTACGCTGCTCATTCTGGATGAACCCCTTCAGGGGCTGGATCCGCTCAATCGACAACTTATCCGCCGCTTTGTGGATGTGCTGATTAGCGAAGGCGAAACGCAGCTGCTGTTCGTTTCACACCATGCCGAAGATGCCCCCGCCTGCATCACGCATCGTCTTGAATTTGTTCCGGACGGGGAACAGTATCATTATCAGCTCAGCAAAATCGATTAACCTTCGGAGGGCCAGGCCCTCCGTTTTTCAGATAACCTGCACTAAGACATCTCTATCCCGTTGATCTACAATGCCTCATGACCGCTGAAAATCGGATTTTAAAAACAGTGTAAACGATTCCACTATTTTATCCCATGTCACACTTTTCGCGTCTCTGTTATGCTATGGTTATTACATACCATAAGCCCAATGGAGCGAATTATGCGAGTTCTGGTAACAGGTGGTAGCGGTTACATAGGTAGTCATACCTGCGTGCAGCTGCTGCAAAACGGTCATGATGTCATCATCCTCGATAACCTGTGCAACAGTAAGCGCAGCGTGCTGCCTGTGATTGAACGTCTTGGCGGAAAACAGCCAACATTCGTCGAAGGCGACATCCGCAATGAAGCGCTGATGACCGAGATCCTTCACGACCATGCTATTGAAACGGTGATCCACTTCGCCGGCCTGAAAGCCGTCGGGGAGTCGGTCGCAAAGCCGCTCGAGTATTACGACAATAACGTCAACGGTACGCTGCGTTTAATCTCTGCGATGCGCGCCGCAAACGTGAAAAACTTCATCTTCAGCTCTTCCGCGACCGTCTATGGCGATCAGCCTAAAATTCCTTACGTTGAAAGTTTCCCAACCGGTACGCCACAAAGCCCGTATGGCAAGAGCAAACTGATGGTGGAGCAGATCCTGACCGATCTGCAAAAAGCACAGCCTGAGTGGAGCATCGCGTTGCTGCGCTACTTCAACCCGGTGGGCGCCCATCCGTCTGGCGATATGGGTGAAGATCCGCAGGGCATTCCGAATAACCTGATGCCGTATATCGCCCAGGTGGCGGTGGGTCGTCGTGAGTCACTGGCTATTTTCGGCAATGATTATCCGACGGAAGATGGCACCGGCGTGCGTGACTATATTCACGTGATGGATCTGGCTGACGGCCACGTGGCGGCGATGCAGCAGCTGGCCGACAAACCGGGCGTACATATTTACAACCTCGGCGCCGGTATCGGTAGCAGCGTGCTGGATGTGGTTAACGCCTTCAGCAAAGCCTGCGGCAAGCCGGTGAACTACCACTTCGCTCCGCGTCGCGAAGGCGATCTCCCGGCGTACTGGGCCGATGCCTCCAAAGCCGATAAAGAGCTTAACTGGCGTGTCACCCGCACGCTTGATGAAATGGCACAGGATACCTGGCACTGGCAGTCGCGCCATCCGCAGGGGTATCCGGACTAAGGATCCGTCATGACTTCGTTTAATCCCGTCGATCATCCGCATCGTCGTTTTAACCCGCTAAGCGGGCAATGGATTTTGGTTTCTCCGCATCGCGCCAAGCGCCCCTGGCAGGGGGCGCAAGAGACGCCTGCGAAACAAACGCTGCCGCAGCACGACCCGGACTGCTTCCTGTGTCCGGGCAACACGCGCGTAACGGGAGATAAAAACCCGGACTATAAAGGCACCTTCGTTTTTACCAATGATTTTGCCGCCCTGATGACCGACACGCCGGACGCGCCTGCGAGCCACGATCCGCTGATGCGCTGTGAAAGCGCCCGCGGGACCAGCCGTGTGATCTGCTTCTCGCCCGATCACAGCAAAACGCTGCCGGAGCTGAGTGTTGAGGCACTGCAAGAGGTGGTCAGTACCTGGCAGGCACAAACCGCGGAGCTGGGCCAGACTTACCCGTGGGTACAGGTTTTTGAAAATAAAGGCGCGGCCATGGGCTGCTCTAACCCGCACCCGCATGGTCAGATCTGGGCGAACAGTTTCCTGCCCAACGAAGCCGAGCGTGAGGACCGTCTGCAGAAAGACTATTACGCCGAAAATGGCTCGCCAATGCTGGTGGATTACACGCAGCGCGAACGGGCCGACGGCAGCCGGACCGTGGTGGAAACTGAACACTGGCTGGCCGTTGTGCCTTACTGGGCAGCCTGGCCGTTTGAAACGCTGCTGCTGCCGAAAGCGCACGTTCAGCGCATCACCGATCTCAGCGACGCGCAGCGCGACGACCTTGCTCTGGCGCTGAAAAAACTGACCAGCCGTTACGACAACCTGTTCCAGTGCTCCTTCCCGTACTCAATGGGCTGGCACGGCGCACCGTTTAACGGGGAAGAGAATCAACACTGGCAGTTGCATGCCCATTTCTATCCGCCGCTGCTGCGCTCCGCGACGGTGCGTAAATTTATGGTGGGCTATGAAATGCTGGCGGAAACCCAGCGTGACCTGACGGCGGAACAGGCGGCAGAACGTCTGCGTGCCGTTAGCGACGTCCACTATCGCGAATCAGGAGTCTAAAAATGAGTCTGAAAGATAAAACACAATCCCTGTTTGCTGAAAAATTTGGCTACCCTGCCACCCACGTTATCCAGGCACCTGGCCGCGTTAACCTGATTGGTGAACACACCGACTACAACGACGGTTTTGTTCTGCCCTGCGCCATTGACTACCAGACGGTCATCAGCTGTGCAAAACGCGACGATCGTAAAGTCCGCGTGATTGCCGCAGATTACGGTAATGAGACGGACGAATTTTCCCTCGATGCTCCGATTGTGACGCACGACAGCCAGCAGTGGTCTAACTACGTGCGCGGCGTGGTGAAACATCTGCAAAAACGTAATAAGAATTTTGGTGGTGCGGATCTCGTCATCAGCGGCAACGTTCCGCAAGGTGCGGGCTTAAGCTCCTCTGCGTCTCTGGAAGTCGCCGTTGGCACCGTCTTCCAGCAGCTTTATCATCTGCCGCTGGATGGCGCACAAATTGCGCTCAACGGTCAGGAAGCGGAAAACCAGTTCGTGGGCTGTAACTGCGGCATTATGGACCAGCTGATCTCTGCGCTGGGCAAAAAAGAACACGCGCTG
Organism: Enterobacter sp. WCHEn090032; assembly: GCF_003986875.1. Classification (NCBI taxonomy): domain Bacteria; kingdom Pseudomonadati; phylum Pseudomonadota; class Gammaproteobacteria; order Enterobacterales; family Enterobacteriaceae; genus Enterobacter; species Enterobacter sp. WCHEn090032. The sequence goes on along the minus strand of NZ_RXRN01000024.1, from coordinate 34,924 downwards.
CTGATCGACTGCCGGACGCTAGGCACCAAAGCCGTTCCTCTGCCAAAAGGCGCGGCAGTCGTGATTATCAACAGTAACTTTAAACGCACGCTGGTGGGCAGCGAATACAACACGCGCCGCGAACAATGTGAAACGGGCGCTCGCTTCTTCCAGCAATCTGCCCTGCGCGACGTTACGCTTAATGAATTCAATAAAGTGGCACACGAGCTGGATCCTATTGTCGCCAAACGCGTTCGTCACGTACTGACAGAAAACGCCCGTACCGTTGAAGCGGCGTCCGCACTGGCGAAAGGCGATTTGAAACGTATGGGTGAGCTGATGGCGGAATCGCATGCCTCGATGCGCGATGATTTTGAAATCACCGTGCCGCAGATTGATACGCTGGTTGAGATCGTGAAAGCGGCAATTGGCGATAAAGGCGGCGTGCGTATGACCGGCGGTGGCTTCGGGGGCTGTATTGTTGCCCTGGTGCCGGAAGAACTTGTTCCTGCCGTCCAGCAGGCGGTGGAGAAACAGTACGAAGCAAAAACAGGTATTAAAGAAACTTTCTACGTGTGTAAAGCATCACAAGGAGCCGGACAGTGCTAAACGAAACACCTACCCTCGCACCGGATGGTCTGCCGTATCGCCTGTTAACCCTGCGCAACAGCGCAGGGATGGTGGTTACGCTGATGGACTGGGGAGCCACGTTGCTCTCTGCCCGCGTCCCCATGCCGGATGGCAGCGTACGCGAAACCCTTCTCGGCTGCGCCTCGCCTGAGCAGTATATTAATCAGTCCGCCTATCTGGGCGCGTCTGTCGGACGCTATGCTAACCGCATCGCGAAAAGCCGTTTTGAACTCGACGGCGTGCAGTACACCCTGCTTCCAAGCCAGGGTGAAAACCAACTCCACGGCGGGCCAGAAGGCTTTGATAAACGCCGCTGGAAAATTGTCCGGCAAAACGACGGCGAAGTGCTGTTCTCACTGGATTCCCATGATGGCGATCAGGGCTTCCCGGGTAACCTTACCGCTTTCGCGCGCTTTACGTTGACCGACGACAACCGTATCGCCATTGAATACCGTGCAACGGTCGACAAGCCGTGTCCGGTCAACCTGACCAACCACGCGTACTTTAATCTGGACGGTAATCAGTGCGACGTACGTAACCACAAGCTGCAACTCCTTGCCGATGATTATTTGCCGGTTGACGAGATGGGCATTCCGTATCAGGGCCTGAAATCCGTGAACGGCACCAGCTTTGATTTCCGCCGCGCGAAAACGATCGCCCAGGATTTCCTGAGCGATGACGATCAGCGCAAGGTGAAAGGTTACGACCATGCTTTCCTGCTGCAGGCAAAAGGCGATGTGAAGCAGCCTGCCGCGCAGGTCTGGTCCAGCGATGAGAAGCTGCAGATGACGGTTTACACCACCGCGCCTGCCCTGCAATTCTACTCTGGCAACTTCCTTGGCGGCACGACGGCGCGCGAACACGTTGAGTACAGCGACTGGCAAGGACTGGCGCTGGAGAGCGAGTTCCTGCCGGACAGCCCGAATCATCCGGAATGGCCGCAGCCAGACTGTGTGCTACGCCCGGGTGAAGAGTACGTGAGCGTGACGGAATACCATTTTATTCCGCATTGATTTTCAGCCCTCCCATCAGAGGGCTTTTTTCTGCACGCTTTGCTGAAAATAGCGCCGATCGCAGACAAAATCATAACCCTGGATTCACAAGCATCTTACACTCAGAGACTATTTTCGCTATGGTTAGGGTTAAGCGTTGCTGCTGGCACGGCCACGGCAATATAATGAGAATTGTTATCATTCTAAAAATGCTTGAGGAGTAAGAGATGGCTATTACTAAGCTGGTCCTGGTACGTCACGGCGAAAGCCAGTGGAACAACGAAAACCGCTTTACCGGTTGGTACGACGTTGATCTGTCTGAAAAAGGCGTAAGCGAAGCAAAAGCAGCGGGTAAACTGCTGAAGGAAGAAGGCTTCAGCTTTGATTTTGCTTACACCTCTGTGCTGAAACGTGCCATCCACACCCTGTGGAACGTGCTGGACGAACTGGATCAGGCCTGGCTGCCGGTTGAGAAATCCTGGAAACTGAACGAGCGTCATTACGGTGCGCTGCAGGGTCTGAACAAAGCCGAAACCGCTGAGAAATACGGTGATGAGCAGGTTAAACAGTGGCGTCGCGGCTTCGCGGTTACCCCACCAGAGCTGACCAAAGATGACGAGCGTTACCCGGGCCACGACCCACGCTACGCAAAACTGACTGACGCTGAGCTGCCAACCACCGAGAGCCTGGCCCTGACCATCGACCGCGTTGTGCCTTACTGGAACGAAACCATTCTGCCACGCCTGAAAAGCGGTGAGCGCGTGATCATCGCCGCTCACGGTAACTCCCTGCGTGCGCTGGTGAAATACCTGGACAACATGGGCGAAGATGAAATTCTCGAACTGAACATCCCAACCGGCGTACCGCTGGTGTATGAGTTCGACGAGAACTTCAAACCAATCAAACACTACTATCTGGGTAACGCAGATGAGATCGCGGCGAAAGCAGCGGCTGTTGCGAACCAGGGTAAAGCGAAGTAATTTTCGCCAGCCATAAAAAAAGCGCGGAGCCTTCCGCGCTTTTTTATTTCCCCAGCCGGATTAACCGCGACGCGCTTTTACCGCATTCGCCAGCTGACGGAGGATCGTGTCGGTGTCGTCCCAGCCGATGCAGGCATCGGTGACGCTTTTACCGTAAACCAGCGGCTCGCTGCCTTCCAGGTTCTGGTTACCTTCAACCAGATGACTTTCGATCATCACCCCAATCACCGCCTTCTCGCCGCCGGCAATCTGCTGACAGACATCTGCGCCCACTTCCATCTGCTTTTTAAACTGCTTGCTGGAGTTCGCGTGGCTGAAGTCAATCATCACCTGCGGTGGCAGCCCTGCTTTCTCCAGCCCAACTTTGACTTCTGCGACATGTTTTGCGCTGTAGTTCGGCTCTTTACCGCCGCGCAGAATGATATGGCAGTCACCGTTACCGCTGGTGTTAACGATGGCAGAGTGTCCCCATTTGGTCACGGACAGGAAGCAGTGTGGCGCACCTGCGGCATTGATGGCATCAATCGCTACCTTGATTGTGCCGTCGGTACCGTTTTTAAAACCTACCGGGCAAGAGAGGCCGGACGCCAGCTCACGGTGAACCTGAGACTCCGTGGTGCGCGCACCAATCGCCCCCCAGCTCATCAGGTCAGCGAGATACTGTGGCGTAATCATATCCAGGAACTCACCGGCTGCAGGCAGGCCACTGTCGTTGATTTCGAGCAGCAGCTTACGGGCAATACGCAGGCCGTCGTTGATCTGGAAGCTATTGTCCATATGCGGATCGTTAATCAGCCCTTTCCAGCCCACCGTGGTACGCGGTTTTTCAAAGTAAACGCGCATCACGATCTCCAGCTCGCCTTTCAGCTCTTCACGCAGGGTGAGCAGACGGGCAGCGTACTCTTTCGCGGCTGCAGGGTCGTGAATGGAGCATGGACCAATTACCACCAGAAGACGATCGTCATTACCTTTCAGGATCTTGTGGATCGCTTTACGAGCATGAGAAACCGTGTTTGCGGCATTTTCAGTGGCGGGGAATTTCTCAAGGAGTGCTACAGGAGGTAATAACTCATTGATCTCTTTAATGCGTAAATCGTCGTTCTGATAATTCATTTTCTTTCCAGCTCTGCCATATCTTTAGTAATGAAAGCAATCCTTTCAATCTATCTTGTCGACCAGGAAGTGTAAACACGGTCTTACACTTCACGCAGATAATTCCTGGAATTCGCCTAAAAATCGCCACAAAATAGCGAAAAACGAGATCTAACCTAAGCTTTTTAACTGTAACAACCATTTTTAAACGCTTAAACGCGATTCCGTACTGACGTAAGTCGGTAAGGCGGGATCTTTCGCCTTTGAAAAAGATGCACTGTTGGAGAATGTTATCCAGCGTAACGACAAGAACAGGAGCACCATGATGAAAATGACGAAACTGGCAACCCTCTTCCTGACTGCCACTCTCACTCTGGCAAGCGGCAGCGTCCTTGCCGCTGAAACGGGCACCTCAGATAACAACGGTGATGCCAATGCGGCGGCATCAGCAGGTCAGGTCGCCCCTGATGCAAAACAGAATATCGCCCCGAATAATGTCGATAACAACCAGATTAATACCGGCAACACCAATACCGGGGGCACCATGTTGCACCCGAACGGTAGTGGTTCCGGTACCATGAATCATGACAACATGAGTTCGGATGAAGTCCATAAGAACTCGATGTGTAAAGACGGCAAATGCCCGGATCCCAACGACAAAGTGGGTAATGACGCCAATACCAAAACCGATGGCACGACCCAGTAATCTGTTGTGATCGGGAAGAAACAGGAGAGCTCAGGCTCTCCTTTCTTTTTGGAGTAACCTATTAAAAACGCTACACTAAAAACAATAACACACCAGGAAAGCACACATGGCGCACACCCATTCGCACTCTCACACTCCCGGCAACGACAACGCTAAACGACTGATGCTGGCCTTTGGCGTCACGGCAACCTTTATGGTTATCGAGGTCATTGGCGGGCTGGTTTCCGGCTCTCTGGCGCTTCTGGCTGATGCCGGACATATGCTGACCGACGCAGCCGCGCTGCTCTTCGCCCTGCTGGCCGTGCAGTTTGCTCGTCGTCCTCCGAACGCGCGCCATACTTTCGGCTGGCTGAGACTGACAACCCTTGCCGCGTTTGTTAACGCCATTGCGCTGGTGGTCATTACCGTGCTTATCGTCTGGGAAGCGGTACAGCGCTTCAGACACCCTCAGCCGATCGCCGGGACAACAATGATGGTGATTGCCGTGGCCGGACTGCTGGCGAATATTCTGGCCTTCTGGATTTTGCACCGTGGGAGTGGGGAGAAGAACCTCAACGTGCGCGCGGCTGCCCTGCATGTACTGGGGGATTTGCTCGGCTCAGTCGGGGCGATTGTGGCCGCACTGGTGATCCTCTATACCGGCTGGACGCCCGTCGATCCGATTCTGTCCGTGCTGGTGTCGTGTCTGGTCTTGCGCAGCGCCTGGCGTCTGCTGAAGGAGAGCGTTAATGAACTGCTTGAAGGGGCGCCGACATCCATGGATATCGACGAGCTGAAGCGTAACCTGCGCCGCTCAGTTCCGGAAGTACGCAACGTTCATCATGTGCACGTCTGGCTGGTAGGGGAAAAACCGGTCATGACATTGCACGTCCAGGTGATCCCGCCTCACGACCATGATGCGCTCCTAGACCGCATCCAGCATTTTCTTGAACATCACTACGACATTGGCCACGCCACCATCCAGATGGAGTACCAGCCCTGTAACGGGCCTGACTGCCACCTTAACGAGGCGCAGTCCGGCCATTCACATCATCATCACCCTTAACGGGAAAGCGCGTGAGAGCCTCGCTCACGCGCGCTGTTAATCCACATCCGACTACCATTCAGAGCGATGAAGGTCAGCAGCAGATATTCCAGCGACATGGCATACACACCCTGCAGAGCAAAAATCACCACGCTGATGACGTTAATGATGACCCACAGCAGCCAGTTCTCAACGTATTTACGGGTCATCAGGATCATCGCCGCAATCGACAGCACCATCATGCAGGAATCCCAGAACGGGAAGGCGTCCGGCTGCAGTTCCGGCATCGTCACATGCAAACCGAGACCGGACATGACCGCCACGGCAATTTGGGTCAGGAATGCAAATACCGGATTGATATAGACCGTCATTAAACCAATGGCAACCACGCACGCGACAAACCAGGCGATGGCTTTCGGTAAGGGCAGCCAGCGGATCTGCAACTCCGCCTCCTGCTGACTGTTCTGCCGCGACCACGCGTACCACCCGTAGATATTTGCCGCAAAGAAGAACAGCTGCAAAAGCAGGCTGGCGTACAGCTGGATCTGGAAGAAGATAATCGCAAACAGCGTGACGTTAATGATCCCAAACGCGTAATTACTGATCTTCTCAAGGCTTGCCAGCCAGATACACAATAATCCTGCCAGCGTACCAACCGCCTCAATCCATGACAGGTCATAGCCACCTGCACCAATCGGTATATGAACCAGAATGTTCTGTGTGCTAAAAAAATCCATCTTTTCCCCAGAGCGTTTTGAATTAAGTACGTAGTGTAGCCGCAAAATCCAGCATGCGGTTAAGTGGAACTAACGCGCCTTCACGCAGGGCAGCATCCACATGGATTTCATGCGCCGCACCGCCGGTTTCTAACCCTTCGGCAATGGCTTTCAGACCGTTCATCGCCATCCACGGACAGTGCGCACAGCTGCGACACGTTGCCCCCTCACCTGCCGTGGGGGCTTCAAGAAGCTCTTTTTCCGGCACGGCCTGCTGCATCTTATAAAAGATACCGCGATCGGTCGCCACTATAAGCTGCTTGTGAGGCAACGTCCTGGCCGCGTTGATAAGCTGGCTGGTGGAGCCCACGGCGTCCGCCATGTCGACAATTGACTGCGGTGATTCAGGGTGAACCAGAATGGCCGCGTCAGGATAAAGCGCCTTCATGCGCGCCAGCGCCTGGGTCTTGAACTCGTCGTGCACAATGCAGGCGCCCTGCCAGCAGAGGACGTCTGCCCCCGTCTGCTTCTGGACATAATTGCCGAGATGGCGGTCAGGTGCCCAGATAATTTTCTCACCCAGGCTATCCAGGTGTTCTATCAGTTCAACGGCGATACTCGATGTGACCACCCAGTCAGCGCGCGCTTTTACCGCCGCGGAGGTGTTGGCGTACACCACAACCGTACGGTCAGGGTGGGCGTCACAGAAAGCGCTAAATTCATCAATCGGGCAGCCGAGGTCCAGTGAACACTCCGCATTAAGCGTAGGCATCAGAATGGTTTTTTCAGGGCTGAGGATCTTTGCCGTTTCGCCCATAAAACGCACCCCTGCGACCAGCAGCGTGGAGGCTGGATGCCGTGCACCGAAGCGCGCCATCTCCAGTGAGTCAGAAATACAGCCTCCTGTCTCTTCCGCCAGTTGCTGGATTTCCGGATCGGTATAGTAATGCGCCACCATCACCGCATCTCGCTCTTTGAGAAGACGCTTGATTTTCTCTCGGTAGAACTGTTTTTCATCCACGCTTAGCGGGACAGGCTTTGGCGGAAACGGATAGATTGCGGCTTCAGGATCAAACATCACGCTCATTATGGCTTCTCGTTTTACTGGCTTAACAATATTGCCTTTCTTTTGCCTGACATAGCAAAACGCATGGCAATTGTGTTTTGTATACTAAACAAGATAGCGAATCTGGAGTGAAAAGTCACCGGGAATAGATATGCGGAGCATTTGTTGCATCGCAGATAGCAAAAAAGCGCCTTTAGGGCGCTTTTTAACATTGGTGGGTCGTGCAGGATTCGAACCTGCGACCAATTGATTAAAAGTCAACTGCTCTACCAACTGAGCTAACGACCCCTTGCGGGATTTTTTCTTCGAAGTGGTGGGTCGTGCAGGATTCGAACCTGCGACCAATTGATTAAAAGTCAACTGCTCTACCAACTGAGCTAACGACCCATTCGGGTGCTGACTTCGAAGATTTTACTCGGTTCCACTTTGAAGTGGTGGGTCGTGCAGGATTCGAACCTGCGACCAATTGATTAAAAGTCAACTGCTCTACCAACTGAGCTAACGACCCGAGTGGTGGGTGATGACGGGCTCGAACCGCCGACCCCCTCCGTGTAAAGGAGATGCTCTACCAACTGAGCTAATCACCCACTCTGTACTGCTGATAATGCGTTAAGTGGTGGGTCGTGCAGGATGACTCGGCTTCGCCTCGCCCTACGGGCCGTTGCTGACGCAACGTTATCCTTCACGTTTTACTACTACTTCCACCTGACTTAGTGGTGGGTCGTGCAGGATTCGAACCTGCGACCAATTGATTAAAAGTCAACTGCTCTACCAACTGAGCTAACGACCCACTTTTACGCTGTTTTCACGTTGTTTGATATCCCGTGGCAACGGCGGCATATATTACTGATTTAAGAATTCAGCGCAACAAAAATTTCGATGAAGATCACTTAACTGCTTAGTAATCATGCGGCACGACCAGAAATAACGCGATTTCTGGTCATGCGGTAATCATCCCATCGAATTCAGACGTTTTTGCGCCTGCTTAGCACCTTCGGTGCCCGGGAATTTTGCAACCACCTGCTGATAAACCGCTTTGGCCTTCGCAGTGTCGCCTTTGTCCTGCATGATTACGCCCACTTTGTACATCGCATCAGGCGCTTTTGGCGATTTCGGGTAGTTTTTCACCACTGAGGCAAAATAAAACGCCGCATCGTCCTTTTTACCCTTGTTGTAATTCAACTGACCAAGCCAGTAATTCGCATTCGGCTGATAAGTGGAATCAGGGTATTTCTTAACGAAGTTCTGAAACGCAACAAGCGCGTCATCCTGACGGGATTGATCCTGCACCAGGGCAATAGCCGCGTTGTAATCGGTATTCGCATCACCGCTCTGTACAGGCGCGCCTGTTGAAGCAGATGCATCCGCTGCCGGCGCAGAGGTTGCCGCCCCGCTCTGATCGCCCGCGGCTGGCTGTGCTTGCGCTGCACCACCGCTGCTCAGGCTATCTATTTGCAACAAGATTTGCTTCTGACGTTCCACAACCTGGTTAAGCTGATACTGGCTTTCCTGAATCTGTCCGCGAAGAGAGTCAATATCGTTTTGGTTATCGGAAAGTTGTTGCTGGAGTTGGGTTAAAAGCTGGCTGTGAGCGTTTGAAATACGCTCGAGTTGAGTGACCCGGTCTTCTACCGAGCCTGAGCCGACACTACTGATTGGTGCCTGAGCAAAAGCGGCCCAGGGGGCCGCTATTCCAACCAGTAACGACAGACTCAACAGTTGATGTCTGAAGTTACTGCTCATGCAATTCTCTTAGTAAACCAGTACGGCACGACGGTTTTTGGAGTAAGCCGCTTCGTCGTGACCCAGTACTGCAGGTTTTTCTTTACCGTAAGAAACGATGGAGATCTGGTCAGCAGAAACGCCTTTACCCTGCAGGTACATTTTAACAGCGTTAGCACGACGTTCACCCAGGGAGATGTTGTACTCTGGAGTACCACGTTCGTCCGCGTGACCTTCTACGGTGACTTTGTAAGATGGGTTGCTACGCAGGAAGTTAGCGTGAGCATCCAGCATCGCAGCGAAGTCAGAACGGATGTCGTATTTATCCAGATCGAAGTAAACGATGTTGTTCTGCTGCAGCTGCTGCATCTGAAGACGCGCTTGCTCTTCAGAAGACATGTTGCCATTGCCATTCGCGTCCATACCGGTGCCGGCACCCATCATGCCTTCGCCGCTCTGGTCATTGCTGGCGTTCTTGTTAGAAGAACACGCTGCGATTGCCATTACAGGCAGAGCGATCATCAGCCCCTTCAGCACTTTGTTCAGTTGCATTTCTATGATTCCTTTAGTAATCAATTAATTATTATTTACAGATACGGCGACCAGGCAGGTGATTTTACCTGTCCATCAGTTGCCGGAATACGCGCTTTGAAACGCCCATCTGTAGAAACCAGATTCAGCACAGATCCCATCCCCTGAGAAGAGCTGTAGATTACCATAGTGCCGTTAGGTGCCAGACTTGGCGTTTCATCCAGGAACGTTGACGACAGAACTTGTACGCCACCCGCTACCAGATCTTGTTTGGCAATGTGTTGCTGCCCACCGTTGGAGCTTACCATTACCATAAATTTACCGTCGCTGCTCACGTCTGAGTTCTGGTTCTGAGAACCTTCCCAGGTAATACGCTGCGGAGCACCGCCGTTGATGTTTACTTTGTAGATTTGTGGACGGCCAGCCTGGTCAGAGGTAAACGCCAGGTTTTGACTGTCCGGGAACCATGAAGGTTCAGTGTTGTTGCTGCGACCGTCGGTGACCTGACGGATCTGGCCAGAGCCAATGTCCATTACGTACAGGTTCAGGCTACCGGTTTTAGACAGCGCAAACGCCAGTTTAGACCCGTCCGGAGAGAACGACGGCGCACCGTTGTGGCGAGGGAACGACGCCACCTGACGAACAGCACCGTTAGCCAGCGTCTGGATAACCAGCGCAGAACGGCCGCTTTCGAAGGTGACATAGGCCAGTTTAGAGCCGTCCGGAGACCAGGCTGGAGACATCAGAGGCTGGGAAGAACGCTTCACCAGGAACTGGTTGTAACCATCGTAGTCAGATACGCGCAGCTCATACGGGAACTGACCACCGTTGGTCTGTACCACGTAAGCAATACGGGTACGGAACGCACCTTTAATGCCGGTCAGTTTTTCGAATACCGCATCGCTGGCTGCGTGTGCCGCATAGCGCAGGTACTGTTTAGTGACCTTGTAAGAGTTCTGTGCCAGAACGGTACCTGGCGCACCGCCGGTATCCACCAGCTGCCAGGCCACATTGTAAGAGCCGTCCGGGTTAGGGGTAACCTGACCCACAACCACGGCATCAATGCCCAGTGCAGACCACGCGGCAGGTTGAACTTCCTGCGCGCTACCCGGCTGCTGAGGCAGACGAGAACGATCTAACGGGTTGAATTTACCGCTGTTACGCAGGTCAGCCGCCACGATGCCACCGGCATCTTCAGGTGCAGCGCCAGAACCGGCCCACTGGAACGGAACAACACCGATTGGGCGTGCCGAGTCGTTCCAGTCTGTAATGTCAATGCTGACTGTTGCATGTACTGTTGCAGTCAACAGTACTAAAAAACCAAACGCTAATCGTAATGCCTGCTTCATCATATCTCCCTTATCCGAACAATTCGCCCTGGATAATTTAGCAGAAGGTTAACAAACTCATTTACACAAAACTATCAGAACTCGCCAACATAAACCGCTGCCATTCTGCTCATGGCTTAAAGTTCAGCGAGGCATCTTTGAATACCTCATACACAGCCTGGCTCGGTGGTTTAGGCAATTTTGCCTGGTTAACCGCAACAAGCGCAGCCTGGCACAATGCTTCATCTCCACCTTCTGACTCAACGCTCAGCACCATACCATCAGTAGCCAGTTTAATATGCAGTCTGCACGTTTTCCCGGTATACAATGATTTATCGTTAAGCCTGCTGGCTATAGCCGCAGCAATCTGGTTCTTATAGTCATTGATTTCAGCGCCAGAAGCACCGTTGTTCTTAGTGTTACCACTTCCCGCAGGAGCAGCATTACTTCCTTTCGCCCCACCGCCCGTTTTCGGCGCATTCTTACCGGAGCTCAAATCGCCCAGCAGATCGTCAACCCCTGCGGCAGCAGCGGCTTTTTCAGCGGCGGCAGCCTTTTTAGCAGCCGCTTTTTCAGCTGCTGCTTTCTTATCGGCAGCGGCCTTCTCAGCTGCAGCTTTTTTGTCAGCAGCGGCTTTTTCTGCCGCGGCTTTCTCTGCAGCAGCCGCTTTCTTCGCAGCCTCGGCAGCAGCTTTCTTCTCTGCTTCCTGAGCGGCTTTCTTCGCGGCTTCTGCTTCAGCTTTCTTCTGAGCATCAGCAGCGGCTTTTTTCGCAGCTTCGGCTTCCGCTTTCTTCTGAGCATCAGCTGCGGCTTTCTTCGCGGCTTCCGCTTCAGCTTTCTTCTGGGCATCAGCAGCGGCTTTCTTCGCGGCTTCCGCTTCGGCTTTCTTCTGGGCGTCGGCAGCAGCTTTCTTCGCCGCTTCTGCCGCTAATTTCGCCTGGGCATCAGCCTGTGCTTTTGCATCCGCTGCGGCTTTCGCTGCCGCCTCTTCCGCCTGCTTTTGCTGTTCCTGGGCTTTCTTCGCGGCCTCTTCAGCTTGCTTCTGCTGCTGTGCCTGCTCTTTCGCCGCTTCCTGGGCCTGCAAACGTTCTTTTTCAAGCTGCTTCAGACGCTCCTGCTCAGCAGCCTGCTTTTCACGCAGTTCTTCCGCTTGCTGTTGCGCCTGTTTTTCACGCTGCTCTTCAGCTCGTTTTGCACTCGCCTGCTGCTGTTGCTGACGGTTATAGTTCTGCACGACCGCACCGGGATCCACCATTACGGCGTCAATGGAAGAACCGCCACCGCCGCCTGATGCATCAATATGCTCGTCGAACGAACTCCAGATCAGCCCTGCAAAGAGAATCACATGCAGCACTGCGGAGACGATTATCGCTCGCTTAAGCTTGTCGTTCTGTTCGGTTGCCTTTGACACTATCGGTTCCCAAAAACTACGCGGATGATCAAATAGGCTGAGTCATTAAGCCAACTGACTTAACACCCGCACTATGTAGCAAGTTCAGCGCTTTAATAATTTCATCGTAGGGTACGTCTTTCGCGCCACCGATTAAGAAGACCGTTTTCGGATTTGACTCCAGGCGACGCTGCGCTTCAGCAATGACCTGTTCAGGTGGAAGCTGATCCATACGATCTTTTTCAACCACGACGCTATATTGCCCTACGCCGGAAACCTCAATGATAACCGGAGGATCGTCATTGGTGCTTACCGCCTGTGATTCTGTCGCATCTGGCAGATCCACTTCCACGCTCTGGGTAATGATTGGCGCTGTCGCCATGAAGATCAGCAGCAGTACCAACAGAACGTCCAGCAGTGGAACGATATTGATTTCGGACTTGAGCTCGCGACGACCTCGTCCACGCGATCTGGCCATGGTTTACCCCTTGTTGCTCTCGGTGCTGGTAAACGCCTGACGGTGCAGAATCGCAGTGAACTCTTCCATAAAGTTGTCGTAGTTCAATTCCAGTTTGTTCACGCGCTGGTTCAGACGGTTGTAAGCCATAACCGCCGGGATTGCCGCAAACAGACCGATAGCGGTCGCAATCAGTGCTTCTGCAATACCCGGGGCAACCATCTGCAGCGTCGCCTGCTTCACCGCGCCCAGCGCGATAAAGGCGTGCATGATGCCCCACACCGTACCAAACAGGCCGATATACGGGCTGATGGAACCGACAGTACCAAGGAAAGGAATGTGGGTTTCAAGGTTTTCCAGCTCACGGTTCATCGAGATACGCATGGCACGCGAGGCCCCTTCCACAACCGCTTCCGGCGCATGATTATTTGCGCGGTGCAGACGGGCGAACTCTTTGAAGCCGCTATAAAAAATTTGCTCGGAGCCGGTCAGGTTTTCACGGCGTCCCTGGCTTTCCTGATACAGACGAGAAAGCTCAATGCCCGACCAGAACTTATCTTCAAACGCTTCTGCTTCACGGCCAGCGGCATTGAGGATACGCGTTCTCTGGATGATGATGGCCCAGGATGCGATTGAAAAACCAATCAAAATCAACATGATAAGTTTAACCAGAAGGCTTGCCTTCAGGAACAAATCAAGGATATTCATGTCAGTCACTGCTTAAACTCCGCGACAATAGACTTAGGAAGCGCACGAGGCTTCATTATGGTTGGATCAACACAAACAATCAGTACTTCAGCTGAGTTCAGTACGGTGTTCTCTGCATTGACTATCCGCTGCGTGAAAACCAGTGAGGTCCCGCGCATTGATGTAATTTCAGTTTGGACTTCGAGCATATCGTCGAGTCTGGCAGGCGCAAAATACTCAAGCGTCATCTTGCGTACCACGAAGGCAACTCGCTCAGCCAACAGCACCTGTTGACTAAAGTGATGATGGCGCAGCATCTCTGTGCGTGCCCGTTCATAAAAAGCAACGTAGCTGGCGTGGTAAACCACACCACCGGCATCGGTATCTTCGTAATAGACACGAACCGGCCATCGAAACAGCGTTGTATTCACTTTACATCCCAGTAATGCAACAAAAGTTAGAGCTTTTAAACTTCGCTACTATACGCGCGGGAAAGATGGTTTGGAATGGGAGAAAGTAAACGGAGAGTAAATTTTTATGGGCTCGGGTAAGCCCATAACGTTAACGGACATTTCTTATTCAGAAGAAGAAGAAAATCAAACCTGCGAGAAGCACCAGATCGGCAATGAGGGGGCAAAAAATCCCCTGCCAGTGAATGGCTTTCGGGCGAAAGCCCACGCCGTGGATCACACCTGCGCACACCGCCCACATAATGAGGAAGCCATGCCAGATTTCCAGCCCGCTGGTTTTCGCTGCAAAGCGCGAAGGGTCCCAGAAGATACAACCTGCCAGCAGTAATGCCATCACTAAAGAAAGCGCCCGTAACGGGCGCTTATCCATTACCGCGTAAAGTGTCGCGATAATATTCATCAGTGTTTTTCTTCACCTGCTTTGGTCGCTTCAACGTGCTCAAGCGCCAGGGCAGTGATGACACCAAAAGCACAGGCAAGAAGCGTCCCTAAAATCCATGCGAAGTACCACATATTCAGCTCCTTACTTAGTACATAGAGTGGGTGTTGCTTTCGATATGCTCTTTAGTGATACGTCCGAACATTTTCCAGTAACACCAGATGGTGTAGGCCAGAACAATCGGAACGAACACGCAAGCAACATAGGTCATCAGGTTCAGCGTCATATGGCTGGAGGTTGCATCCCACATGGTCAGGCTAGCATTCAGCATGGTGCTGGATGGCATGACGAATGGGAACATGGCAATACCCGCAGTCAGGATAATGCACGCCAGCGTCAGTGAGGAGAACACGAACGCCAGGGCGCCTTTCTCCAGGCGAGACGTCAGCACGGTCAGCAGCGGCAGCAACACACCCAGTGCAGGGATAACCCACAGAACAGGCGTATTGTTGAAGTTCACCAGCCATGCACCTGCCTGACGCGCGACTTCTTTAGTCAGCGGGTTAGACGGCGCTGCGTGGTTGATAGCGGACGTCACCACGTAGCCATCAATGCCGTACACCACCCACACACCGGCCAGCGCGAAGCAGACCAGCGTAACCAGCGCGGCAACCTGAGCCGTCGCGCGAGAACGCAGGTGCAGTTCACCCACGGTACGCATCTGCAGGTAAGTTGCGCCCTGAGTGATGATCATCGCCACGCTCACGATACCTGCCAGCAGACCAAACGGATTCAGCAGCTGGAAGAAGTTACCGGTGTAGTAAAGACGCATGTACTCGTCCATGTGGAACGGTACGCCCTGCAGCAGGTTACCAAAGGCCACGCCAATCACCAGCGGCGGAACGAAGCTACCGATAAAGATGCCCCAGTCCCACAGGTTGCGCCAGCGGGTATCTTCAATCTTGGAACGGTAGTCGAAACCGACCGGACGGAAGAATAAAGAGGCCAGCACCAGAATCATCGCCACATAGAAACCGGAGAACGCAGCCGCGTAGACCATCGGCCAGGCAGCGAACAGCGCGCCGCCAGCGGTGATCAGCCACACCTGGTTACCGTCCCAGTGCGGGGCGATGGAGTTGATCATGATTCGACGCTCGGTGTCGTTACGACCGAGGAAACGGGTGAGCATCCCCACCCCCATGTCGAAACCATCCGTGACGGCAAAACCGATCAGCAGAACGCCGACCAACAGCCACCAGATAAAACGTAATACTTCATAATCGATCATTTGATGACTCCTGTCTTAGCGTGCCGGCTGAGTAGTCGCAGTGGACTGCTCGTAGTGATAGCGACCGGTTTTCAGGCTGCTCGGGCCAAGGCGCGCGAACTTGAACATCAGGAACAGTTCAGCCACCAGGAACAGGGTGTACAGACCACAAATCAGCAGCATGGAGAAGATCAGGTCGCCCGCTGTCAGGGAAGAGTTCGCCACTGCCGTTGGCAGTACCTCACCAATCGCCCATGGCTGACGGCCATACTCCGCAACAAACCAGCCAGATTCAATCGCGATCCACGGCAGTGGAATACCGTACAGCGCGGTACGCAGCAGCCATTTTTTCTCGCCGATGCGGTTACGAATCACAGACCAGAAGGACGCCGCAATGATCAGCAGCATGATGACGCCGCAGCCCACCATGATACGGAACGCAAAGTACAGCGGTGCAACACGCGGAATGGAGTCTTTGGTTGCCATCTGGATCTGCGCTTCCGTCGCATCAGAAACATTCGGGGTATAACGTTTCAGGAGCAGACCGTAACCGAGATCTTTCTTCACGGTATTGAACTGGTCACGAACAGCCTGGTCTGTCGAGCCGGCACGCAGCTGTTCCAGCAGCGAGTAGGCTTTCATACCGTTACGGATACGCTCTTCATGCTGAACCATCAGCTCTTTCAGACCCGTCACCTGCTTATCAACAGAACGGGTTGCGATGATACCCAGCGCGTAAGGGATCTGAATCGCGAAGCGGTTTTCCTGCGCATCCTGATCGGGGATACCGAACAGCGTAAAGGCAGCAGGAGCCGGTTGCGTTTCCCATTCGGCTTCAATTGCGGCCAGTTTGGTTTTCTGCACGTCACCCATTTCGTAACCGGATTCATCACCCAGAACGATAACAGAGAGGATGGCAGCCATACCGAAGCTTGCAGCGATAGCAAAGGAGCGCTTGGCAAAGGCGAAGTCACGACCACGCAGCATGTAATAAGAGCTGATGCCCAGTACAAACATCGCGCCGCACACATAGCCGGAAGCCACGGTGTGGACGAATTTAACCTGTGCTACCGGGTTCAGGACCAGCTCGGCAAAGCTGACCATCTCCATACGCATGGTTTCGAAGTTGAAATCAGACGCGATAGGGTTCTGCATCCAGCCGTTCGCGACCAGGATCCACAGCGCGGACAGGTTCGAACCTAATGCCACCAGCCAGGTTACCGCCATATGCTGGACTTTACCCAGACGGTCCCAACCGAAGAAGAACAGACCTACAAAGGTGGATTCGAGGAAGAAGGCCATCAGACCTTCAATGGCCAGCGGCGCACCGAAAATATCCCCTACATAGTGAGAATAGTAAGACCAGTTAGTCCCGAACTGGAACTCCATGGTCAGACCGGTTGCCACGCCCAGCGCAAAGTTGATACCAAACAACTTGCCCCAGAACTTGGTCATATCTTTATAAATCTGTTTGCCGGAGAGAACGTATACCGTTTCCATGATGGCCAGCAGGAACGCCATACCAAGCGTCAGTGGCACAAACAGGAAGTGGTACATCGCGGTCAAGGCAAACTGTAAGCGCGACAGTTCGACTATATCTAACATCATGACTCCTTGCTCATCGCATGAAGACTCCGAGAGTGAACCCCGTCAGAACGAGACCCACACGCATGCCCCAATACAAATTATTCGCATCCTTGTCGTCGTTATTACCCTGAGGGAGGATAAAAACGATGACGTGAGGTTACGAATACGTTAATAAAAAACTCAAATTGATCCCGTAAATATAATACGCTGCAAAACCCTTACAATAAACAGGTTTTTATTGAATCATATTTACGTTTTTCGACGGCGATCAATTTATAGCAAAATTACCACTTTTCGGCCATTTTGATCGGGAACAATTTAGCGCTTTTCGGCGCCTTTTTCCAAGGATTAAACATTGATTTAAATCAAAAACAATTCTATGTGTTAATTGTGTTTTGATGTGGTGAACATGGTAAAAACCATGTTAAAGATATGTATATGAAATACAATTAAGGTTATCGAATCAACGGATGAATATAAACAGAAGTGATTTTTATTAACTTAGTAATGCTTAATGACTGATTTATTCAGGACATAAATTTTAGTACGTTTTTTGTTTTTTTCCATCTGCTCTCTTAAGGCAAATAAATAACAATTATTTTACTTTTACATCCTCTCTAATTAACACCCAGTTGTGACTATTGCATGACGCCCGGCAGGCAATAAAAAAGGCCGCTTTACAGCGGCCAACCATGTCGAAACGGACATTTTTTATACTGCAACGCCCCCCTTCCGGGGAGCAGAGAGGACTTACTTAATGATGGATTTCAGTGCTTCGCCGATATCCGCCAGGCTGCGAACGGTTTTCACGCCTGCGGCTTCCAGCGCGGCAAATTTCTCATCAGCCGTACCTTTACCACCGGCGATGATCGCGCCTGCGTGACCCATACGTTTACCTTTCGGTGCAGTCACGCCCGCGATGTAACCGACAACAGGCTTGGTCACGTGTTCTTTGATGTAAGCAGCCGCTTCTTCTTCCGCGCTACCACCGATCTCACCGATCATGACGATCGCTTCGGTCTGTGGATCTTCCTGGAACAGCTTCAGGATGTCGATGAAGTTAGAGCCCGGGATTGGGTCACCGCCGATGCCCACACAGGTGGACTGGCCGAAGCCGTAATCGGTCGTCTGCTTAACCGCTTCATAGGTCAGGGTACCGGAACGGGAAACGATACCCACTTTGCCCGGCTTATGAATGTGGCCCGGCATGATGCCGATTTTGCATTCGCCCGGGGTGATAACGCCTGGGCAGTTCGGGCCGATCATGCGCACGCCCGCTTCGTCCAGCTTCACTTTCACGGTCAGCATATCCAGCGTCGGGATGCCTTCAGTGATGGTGATAATAAGCTTAATGCCTGCATCGATGGCTTCCAGAATAGAGTCTTTGCAGAACGGAGCCGGAACGTAGATCACGGTCGCGGTAGCGCCCGTCGCTTCTACAGCTTCACGCACGGTGTTGAACACCGGCAGACCCAGGTGCGTGGTGCCGCCTTTACCTGGCGTTACGCCGCCAACCATCTGCGTACCGTAGGCAATCGCCTGTTCGGAGTGGAAAGTCCCCTGGCTACCGGTGAAGCCCTGGCAGATAACCTTGGTATCTTTATTAATTAAAACTGACATTATTTCCCCTCCACTGCGGCAACAACCTGCTGAGCTGCATCCGTCAGACTTTTCGCTGCAATAATATTCAGGCCGCTGTCAGCCAGTTTTTTCGCGCCGAGTTCAGCGTTGTTACCTTCCAGACGTACAACAACCGGAACGTTAACACCCACTTCTTCTACCGCACCGATGATACCGTCAGCGATCAGGTCGCAACGTACGATGCCGCCGAAGATGTTAACCAGAACGGCCTTCACATTGTCGTCGGAGAGAATGATTTTGAACGCTTCGGTTACGCGCTCTTTGGTTGCGCCACCGCCTACGTCGAGGAAGTTTGCTGGCTCGCCGCCGTGCAGCTTAACAATGTCCATGGTGCCCATTGCCAGGCCCGCACCGTTAACCATGCAGCCGATGTTGCCATCCAGCGCCACGTAGTTCAGCTCCCACTGTGCAGCCTGCGCTTCACGTGGATCTTCCTGAGACTGGTCGCGCATTTCACGCAGGTCCGGCTGGCGGAACAGAGCGTTACCGTCAGCGCCAAGTTTGCCGTCGAGGCAGATCAGATCGCCCTGAGTGGTGATCACCAGCGGGTTGATCTCGATCAGCGCCAGGTCACGCTCCAGGAAGATCGTCGCCAGGCCCATGAAGATCTTGGTGAACTGCTGAACCAGCTTGCCTTCCAGACCCAGTTTGAACGCCAGCTCGCGCCCCTGGTAAGGCATTGGACCTGCCAGCGGATCGATAGCCACTTTGTGGATCAGATGTGGTGTCTCTTCCGCCACTTTTTCGATCTCCACGCCGCCTTCAGTAGACGCCATGAACACCACGCGACGGGAGCTACGGTCAACCACCGCGCCCAGGTACAGCTCTTTCGCGATATCAGTCGCCGCTTCAACCAGGATCTGGTTAACCGGCTGGCCGTTCGCATCTGTCTGGTAGGTCACCAGACGCTTGCCGAGCCAATGTTCAGCAAACGCACGAATCTCTTCTTTGCTCTTAACAACCTTCACACCGCCCGCTTTACCACGGCCACCAGCGTGAACCTGACACTTAACTACCCACGGGCCGGAACCGATTTTAGATGCGGCTTCTTCTGCTTCACGCGGGGTAGTACAGGCATAACCCACCGGAGCCGGTAAGCCATACCGGGCAAACAGCTGTTTGGCCTGATATTCATGTAAGTTCATGTGTTCTATCCATCCTTCAGGGTAATCGTTATCTTCAAACCTGTAGACCGGCGCGATCTGTGTGCCAGATGGCGCTACGCTTATCCGGCCTACAGGGCAGGTGATGCTAAATGGTTACTAGACGTCCAGCAGCAGACGCGTTGGATCTTCCAGCAGCTCTTTAATGGCGACCAAGAAGCCCACGGATTCGCGGCCGTCGATCAGGCGGTGGTCGTAAGAGAGCGCCAGGTACATCATTGGCAGGATCTCCACTTTACCGTCTACCGCCATAGGACGATCTTTAATGGCATGCATACCCAGGATCGCGCTCTGCGGCGGGTTGATGATTGGGGTAGACATCAGTGAACCGAATACACCGCCGTTGGTAATGGTGAAGTTACCGCCGGTCAGGTCTTCTACGGTCAGCTTGCCGTCGCGGCCTTTCACAGCCAGCTCTTTGATATTTTTCTCAATGTCAGCCATACCCAGGGTATCAACATCACGCAGGACCGGTGTCACCAGGCCACGTGGGGTCGAAACCGCCATGCTGACGTCGAAGTAGTTGTGGTAAACCACGTCATCGCCATCGATGGACGCGTTCACTTCCGGGTAGCGTTTCAGCGCTTCAACCACCGCTTTCACGTAGAAGGACATAAAGCCCAGACGGATACCGTGACGTTTTTCGAAGGCGTCACCGTACTGCTTACGCAGGTCCATGATTGGCTTCATGTTCACTTCGTTGAAGGTGGTCAGCATCGCCGTGGAATTTTTCGCTTCCAGCAGACGCTCAGCCACACGCTTACGCAGGCGAGTCATAGGGACACGTTTTTCGCTGCGCGCGCCCAGAGCAGGCTGGGCTGCAGGGGCTGCAGCTGGCGCTTTCGCTTCTGCCTGAGCAGGCGCTTTCGCCAGGTGTTTGTCGATGTCTTCGCGGGTCAGACGACCGCCCACACCGGTACCTTTAATGGCTGCCGGGTCAAGGCTGTGTTCAGCCAGCAGGCGACGGATCGCCGGGCTGAGCGCGTCGTTAGACTGTTCTTCCAGAGAAGCCTGCTGGCGCTGAGCCGGTGTAGAGGCTTTCTCTTCAGATTTCGCGCTGGACTCTTTGCCCGCGCTGTTGCCTTCACGCAGGCGACCCAGGATCTGACGAGAGGTGACGGTGGTACCTTCATCTTCCAGCACTGCGTCCAGAACGCCATCCGCCGAAGCCGGTACTTCCAGTACCACTTTGTCAGTTTCGATTTCTACCAGCACTTCATCACGCTTAACGGCATCGCCTGGTTTTTTGTGCCAGGTAGCGACGGTCGCATCTGCTACAGATTCAGGCAGGTCGGGAACAAGAATATCTACGCTACTCATTATGTATCCTTTAATTAATCGACGTTCAGCGCGTCATTGACCAGATCTTGTTGCTGCTTCTGGTGAACGGACATATACCCTACCGCCGGAGAGGCGGAGGCCGGGCGACCTGCATAGCGCAGGGCTGACCCAAATGGAATCACTTCACGGAAATGATGCTGGCTGCAGTACCATGCGCCCTGGTTGAGCGGCTCTTCCTGGCACCAGACAAAATCATGTACGTGAGCGTACGGTTTCAGCGCTTCCTGCACCGCCTGGTGCGGGAACGGATAAAGCTGTTCGATACGCACGATGGCGACATCTTTCTGATCGTTCTTACGGCGCTGTTCAAGCAGGTCGTAATAAACCTTACCAGAACACATCACCACGCGCTTCACGGCCTGCGGATCCAGCTCATCAATTTCACCGATAGCTGGCAGGAAGGTGCCGTTGGCCAGTTCATCCAGGCTGGAAACCGCCAGCGGGTGACGCAGCAGGGATTTCGGCGACATCACCACCAGCGGACGGCGCATACCGCGCAGCGCCTGACGACGCAGCATGTGGTAAACCTGAGCCGGGGTGGACGGTACGCAGACCTGCATGTTCTGCTCAGCGCAGAGCTGCAGATAACGTTCCAGACGCGCGGAGGAGTGTTCCGGGCCCTGACCTTCATAACCGTGCGGCAGCAGCATCACCAGGCCACACATACGGCCCCATTTCTGCTCGCCGGAAGAGATGAACTGGTCGATAACCACCTGCGCACCGTTAGCGAAGTCACCGAACTGCGCTTCCCAGATAGTCAGGGTACGCGGTTCAGCCGTGGCGTAACCGTATTCGAAGGCCAGCACCGCTTCTTCAGACAGCACGGAGTCCCAGACCTTGAACTGGCCCTGACCGTTGTGCACGTGCTGCAGCGGGGTGTACGTTGAACCGTTGGACTGGTTATGCACGACCGCGTGACGGTGGAAGAAGGTGCCACGGCCCGCATCTTCACCGGACAGACGAACAGGAATACCCTCGTCAACCAGTGTCGCGTAAGCCAGGGTTTCCGCGCCGCCCCAGTCGAACAGCTTCTCGCCTGCGGCCATAGCCTGGCGATCAGCATAAATTTTTGCCACGCGAGACTGCATCTCAATAGCGTCTGGTACGGTGCTGATGCGTTTAGCCAGCTCCTGCAGGCGCTTCATCTCGACCTTGTTCGGGTAGCTCTCATCCCACTCGTGGTTGAGGTACGGCGACCAGGTAAAGGAGTGCATGTTCATCGGACGCAGCTCTTTCACCACGCATTCACCTGCATCCAGCGCGTCGCGGTAGAGGTTGACCATCTCGGTCGCATCTTCCAGCGTCGCCACTTTTTCGCTTTCCAGCTTGTCAGCGTAGATTTTGCGCGGGGTCGGGTGTTTTTTGATTTTCTGGTACATCAACGGCTGGGTTGCACTCGGCTCGTCGGCTTCGTTGTGGCCGTGACGGCGGTAGCAGAACAGGTCGATGAACACATCGCGTTTGAAGGTGTTACGGAAGTCCAGCGCCAGACGGGTCACGAAGGCGACCGCTTCCGGATCGTCCGCGTTAACGTGGAAGATCGGCGCCTGAACCATCTTACCGATGTCGGTACAGTATGGGGTAGAACGCGCATCCAGCGGGTTAGAGGTGGTGAAGCCCACCTGGTTATTGATGACGATACGCACGGTACCGCCCACTTCATAACCACGCGCTTTTGACATGTTCAGGGTTTCCTGAACCACGCCCTGTCCTGTGACCGCCGCATCACCGTGGATGGTGATTGGCAGCACTTTATTGCTGCTTGGCTCGTCCAGACGATCCAGACGCGCACGCACGGAACCGATAACCACCGGGCTGACGATCTCCAGGTGTGACGGGTTAAACGCCAGCGCCAGGTGAACCAGACCGCCTTCGGTTTCGATATCAGACGAGAAGCCCATGTGATACTTCACGTCGCCGGTGCCAAGGTGTTCTTTATGTTTGCCAGCGAATTCGTCGAACAGGTCCTGCGGTTTTTTACCCAGCACGTTGACCAGTACGTTCAGACGACCACGGTGCGCCATACCCAGCACCACTTCACGGGTGCCGCTCTTGCCTGCGTGACGAATCAGCTCTTTCAGCATCGGCACCAGCGCATCGCCGCCTTCCAGCGAGAAGCGTTTTGCGCCCGGGAATTTCGCGCCCAGATAGCGCTCAAGCCCTTCCGCTGCCGTCAGTTCATTGAGGAAGCGTTTTTTCTCGTCAGCCGAGAAGGTCGCGTGGCCTGCTACGGATTCGATGCGCTGCTGGATCCAGCGTTTCTCTTCGGTAGAGGTAATGTGCATGTATTCCGCGCCGATGGAGCCGCAGTAGGTTTGCTTGAGCGCGTCAATCAGATCGCCCAGCTTCATCGTGTCTTTGCCGATGGCAAAGGAACCTACGTTAAAGCTTTCCTGGAAATCGGCCTCGGTCAGATCGTGATACGCCGGATCGAGATCGGCCACACGGTCTTGTTTCCACAGTCCCAGCGGATCGAGATTCGCATGCTGGTGACCACGGAAGCGATAAGCGTTGATAAGCTGCAGGACTTTAACCTGCTTCGCATTGGTGTCAGGGTCGGAAATCGCAGAAGAGTAACGTGAGGCATCCTTCGCCAGACGACGGAAATAATCACGTGTTTTGGAATGGAATTGATCCGGTTTGACTCCCGTGCCAGGCAACTGCTGGAACATGGAACGCCAGTTTGCGTCCACTGAGTCAGGATCGGTTAAGAAGTCTTCATAGAGCTGTTCTATCCAGCTCTGGTTGGCACCAGAGAGGTAAGAAGAGTCCAGCCAGGCTTTCATTGCGCCGTTCTGCATCGTGATCCCTTAAGCATTTTTATGCTTACTTTCGCCGTAGAAACTACCACGTACACACCGTGTACGTGCCGGGGTTCACCTGCGAGCTCTTTTCATTTGGCCCGCGAAGGAACCTTTAGAAACTGTCTAAACTTCAGGGCAGTTTTTAAAGGTTTCTGCATTTTGCCCGGTGGCGCTACGCTTACCGGGCCTACAGACTCGTAGGCCGGATAAGCGCAGCGCCGTCCGGCAAATTTACTTACGCACTGCGCTGCAGCAGCATCGACTTAATATGGCCGATGGCGCGCGTCGGGTTCAGCCCCTTCGGACACACACTGACGCAGTTCATGATGCTATGGCAGCGGAATACGCTGAAAGCGTCACTCAGTCCTTCCAGACGGCTTTCGGTTTCGGTGTCGCGGCTATCGATCAGGAAGCGATAGGCAGCCAGCAGACCGGCCGGGCCGATAAACTTGTCCGGGTTCCACCAGAACGACGGGCAGGACGTTGAACAACATGCACAAAGAATACACTCGTACAACCCATCGAGTTTTTCACGCTGCTCAGGAGACTGTAAGTGCTCACGAGCGGGTGGATTTTGCCCATTATTCAATAAGTAAGGCTTAATCTTCTCATATTGTGCATAGAATTGCCCCATGTCTACCACCAAATCACGCACGACCGGCAGACCTGGCAGAGGACGGATAACAATTTTCTGACCCGGACGCTGCAGCGCTGAAATTGGCGTGATGCAGGCCAGGCCATTTTTGCCGTTCATGTTCACACCGTCAGAGCCACAGACCCCTTCACGGCATGAGCGACGGAACGACAGGGTCGGATCTTTCTCTTTCAGCTGGATTAAGGCATCCAGCAGCATCATGTCACGACCTTCTTCCGCTTCCAGGGTGTAGTCCTGCATACGCGGAGCATCATCAACATCCGGGTTATAACGATAAACTGAGAATTCGAGTTTCATTATCCTGTCTCCGCATTAGTAAGTACGAATCTTCGGCGGGAACGCCGGACGCAGTTTCGGTTCCATATTGACGCTACGACGCGTCATGGATTCCGACTCTGGCAGATACAGGGAATGGCACAGCCAGTTTTCATCGTCACGCTCCGGGAAGTCGAAGCGGCTATGGGCGCCACGGCTTTCGGTACGGAAGTTTGCCGCCATCGCGGTCGCGAACGCGGTTTCCATCAGGTTATCCAGCTCCAGACACTCTACGCGCTGGGTGTTGAACTCGCTGGAGGTGTCATCCAGACGGGCGTTTTTGAGACGCTCGCGGATCGCTTTCAGCTGCTCAAGACCTTTGGCCATCGCGTCGCCTTCGCGGAATACCGAGAAGTTGTGCTGCATGCACTCCTGCAGCGCTTTACGGATTTCCACCGGATCTTCGCCGTTACGGTTGCCGTTCCAGCGGTTGAGGCGTTCAAGAGAAGCATCAATTTCGTCGTCGGTCGCATCACGCAGCGCACCCTGCTCGGCAATGGATTCCTGCAGATGCAGACCCACCGCACGACCAAACACCACCAGGTCCAGCAGGGAGTTGCCGCCCAGACGGTTAGCACCGTGTACCGATACGCAGGCGATTTCGCCCACTGCGAACAGGCCAGGGATAACCACATCTTCGCCCTGCTCGTTTACGGTCAGCGCCTGCCCGGTCACTTTGGTCGGAATACCGCCCATCATGTAGTGGCAGGTTGGGATGACAGGGATCGGCTCTTTCACCGGGTCGACGTGCGCGAAGGTGCGCGACAGTTCCAGGATGCCCGGCAGACGGGATTCCAGCACCTCTTTACCCAGATGGTCCAGTTTCAGCTTCGCATGCGGACCCCATGGGCCATCACAGCCGCGGCCTTCACGGATTTCGATCATGATGGAACGCGCCACCACGTCACGACCCGCCAGGTCTTTCGCATTCGGGGCATAACGCTCCATAAAGCGCTCGCCATGTTTGTTCAGCAGGTAACCCCCTTCACCGCGGCAACCTTCCGTTACCAGCACGCCCGCACCGGCGATACCGGTTGGGTGGAACTGCCACATCTCCATATCCTGCACCGGCACGCCCGCGCGGATAGCCATACCGACCCCGTCACCGGTGTTGATGTGGGCATTGGTGGTGGACTGGTAAATACGGCCTGCACCACCGGTCGCCAGCACGGTTGCGCGGGCTTTGAAGTAAACGACTTCACCGGTTTCGATGCACAGTGCGGTACAACCGACGATTGCGCCATCGGCGTTTTTCACCAGATCCAGCGCGTACCACTCGGAAAAGATGGTGGTGTGATTTTTCAGGTTCTGCTGATACAGGGTGTGCAGCAGTGCGTGACCGGTACGGTCAGCCGCCGCCGCGGTACGTGCCGCCTGCTCGCCGCCGAAGTTTTTCGACTGGCCGCCAAACGGACGCTGATAGATGGTGCCATTTTCCAGACGGGAGAACGGCAGACCCATGTGGTCCAGCTCCAGAATCGCTTCCGGGCCGGTCTTACACATATATTCGATGGCATCCTGGTCACCGATGTAATCGGAACCTTTTACCGTGTCGTACATGTGCCATTCCCAGTTATCTTCATGGGAGTTACCCAGCGCAACGGTAATACCGCCTTGCGCAGACACAGTATGGGAACGGGTTGGGAAGACTTTAGAGAGCAGCGCACAGCTCTGGCCGCTCTGGGAAATTTGCAGTGCGGCACGCATACCTGCGCCACCCGCACCAATGACGACAGCATCAAATTCTCTGACTGGCAGTTTCATTACACACCCCACACCACAACAAATCCATAAATAACGTAAACCACCAGAGCAACAACAATGGCCAGCTGCAGAGGGAGGCGAATCGCCAGAGGTTTAACGTAATCGGTCAGCACCTGCCACATACCAATCCAGGCATGAATAAGGATGGAGAACAGCGCCAGCAGGGTGAACACTTTGGTGAAGGCCGATCCGAAGAACCCACTCCAGATTTCCCACGTAAGCTCCCCGCTGGTGGCGAAGAAACCGATCATATAGATGATGTAAAGGGTGAGAACGATGGCGGTAGCACGGACCAGAATGAAGTCATGTACGCCGTTGCGTCCTAATGCGGAGGCGTTGCTTACCATACGAGAACTCCTGCGAGAAGTGAAAGCACGACTGTAATCACAAATGAAATGTTAGCGGAGCGTTTCCCGGCTTCGAAGGTCTCTTCGAGATAGCCAAAGTCCATCAGCATATGGCGAACACCCACCACAACGTGGTACGCCAGTGCGGTCAGAATGCCCCACATGATGAATTTCACGAAGAAGCTGTTCATGATGGCCGAGGCCTGGAGGAATCCTTCAGGAGAAGAGAGGCTGGTACCCAGTAACCACAGCAGAATGCCGACCGCCACAAACGTAATCACACCTGAAACACGGTGCAGAATGGACGCTATTGCTGTTACAGGGAACCGGATCGTTTTCAGATCCAGATTGACAGGTCTTTGTTTTTTCACATTTCTTATCATGAATAACGCCCACATGCTGTTCTTATTGTTTCCTTCCTCCGGACTGCGATGCGGGTCAAGCAGCGTTCCTTTTCTATAACTGCGCGTCATGCAAAACATTGCTTCCAGATGCTAAAACGACACGTTACAACGCTGGGTGGCTCGGGATTGCAGGGTGTTCCGGAGACCTGGCGGCAGTATAGGCCGTTCACAAAATCATTACAATTAACCTACATACAGTTTGTTGGGTTTTCTCTGGAACAGTGATCAGGGTCACGATAACAACATCTTTTTAATTTTTAATCATCTGATTTGACAAATGTTAAACAATATTGTTACAAACGTCATCAGAAAAGGCATATAATGCGCAAAAGTTATGAGGTCTCTCTTTCACCTGACAAATAGTTATGTAACAGTGTGATGGTATTGACCGAAGTTATCAGGACAGTTATTAGTGATATACAGGTTTGAATAATTCGGACTGCAAAAACGCTGATTTGCTGTGGTTTCACTGATATTTCATTCGTTTACCTGCAAGGCGCCATAGCTCTGTACCCTGGTTTGTCCTCGTGAGCTGAGCGGTAAGCCAAATAACAATCTGGTAACGATGATTAACAGCTGAAGGCAAATCCGGTAAAGCGCAGTCTTAAGCATAAGGCGCTAAGGAGACCGTAAATGGCTGATACTAAGGCAAAACTCACCCTAAATGGTGATGATGCTATTGAACTGGATGTGCTAAAAGGCACGCTCGGTCAGGATGTTATTGATATCCGTACGCTGGGTTCCAAAGGGATGTTTACCTTTGACCCTGGATTTACTTCTACCGCATCTTGCGAATCCAAAATCACCTTCATTGACGGTGACGAAGGTATCCTGCTCCATCGCGGCTTCCCTATCGATCAGTTAGCCACCGAATCCAACTATCTGGAAGTGTGCTATATCCTGCTGAACGGCGAAAAACCGACACAGGCTCAGTTCGATGAATTTAAAACCACCGTGACCCGTCACACCATGATCCATGAGCAGATCACCCGTCTGTTCCATGCGTTCCGTCGTGACTCTCACCCGATGGCGGTGATGTGCGGGATTACCGGTGCGCTGGCGGCGTTTTACCACGACTCTCTGGACGTGAATAACCCGCGTCACCGTGAAATCGCCGCTTACCGTCTGCTGTCCAAAATGCCTACCATGGCGGCGATGTGTTACAAGTACTCCATCGGCCAGCCGTTTGTGTACCCACGCAATGACCTCTCCTACGCGGGTAACTTCCTGCGCATGATGTTCTCCACGCCGTGCGAAGAGTACGAAGTGAACCCGGTGCTGGAACGCGCGATGGACCGTATTCTGATCCTGCACGCTGACCACGAACAGAACGCATCGACCTCTACCGTTCGTACCGCAGGCTCTTCAGGCGCTAACCCGTTCGCCTGTATCGCTGCGGGCATCGCCTCCCTGTGGGGACCGGCGCACGGCGGCGCGAACGAAGCGGCACTGAAGATGCTGGAAGAGATCAGCACCGTTGAGCACATTCCTGAATTCGTGCGTCGCGCGAAAGATAAGAATGACTCCTTCCGCCTGATGGGCTTCGGTCACCGTGTTTACAAAAACTACGACCCACGCGCAACCGTGATGCGCGAGACCTGCCACGAAGTGCTGAAAGAGCTGGGCACGAAAGATGATCTGCTGGAAGTGGCGATGGAGCTGGAACACATCGCGCTGAACGACCCGTACTTCATCGAGAAGAAACTCTATCCGAACGTCGATTTCTACTCTGGCATTATTCTGAAAGCGATGGGTATTCCGTCCTCCATGTTCACCGTGATTTTCGCCATGGCCCGTACCGTTGGCTGGATTGCGCACTGGAACGAAATGCACAGCGAAGGCATGAAAATCGCCCGTCCTCGTCAGCTGTACACCGGCTACGAGCAGCGTGATTTTAAGTCTGATCTGAAGCGCTAAAAGTTAAGCCCGGTGGCGCTACCGCTTACCGGGCCTACAAATGCGAAACGTAGGCCGGGTAAGGCGTAGCCGCCACCCGGCTTTTTTATTTTTGACAATGCGGACACCAGTAAAACGGTCTTGAGGAGAGCATTGTCCTCTCTATAATCCCGCCGCACCGCTCGCACTTTTTCCCCGCCCGATGAAATACCTTGAACCGGAAAAGCGCGCCGTGATGCTTATTCTCGTCCACCACCCCGCGCGTGTTGTACGACAGCCGCGGAATGTCCAGCAGCGCGTGGGACAGCGCCTCCAGCTGTTCATCGCTCAGCTGAGAAGCTTTGTGCTGCGGTGCCAGCCCGACTTCCCAGAGGATTTCCACCCGCAGGTAGTTGCCAAGTCCGGCCAGAAACGCCTGATCGAGGAATAACCCGGAAAATTGCCGGTTGCGGAATTTGGGAGACAACAAGCGGGCTTTGACATCGCTCGCCGTCAGGCGCATATCCAGCACATCGGGCCCGACCCGCTGTAAAAACGGATGCGTAAGCAGTTGCTCAGGCGTTAACATTTCGATATCAGATGCGCTGTACAGCAGGATCGCTTTCTCTGCCGTTTGCAGCCTGACGCGCAGCACGCGGGTGGTTTGCGGCTGTTCATCCGCGTTAACCACGTGCCACACGCCGTAAAGCTGATTGTGGCTATATAACGTCAGGTTATGGGAAAAGTGCGTAAGCAACGCTTTTCCGCGCGTTTCAATATGCGTCACCGTTTGTCCCACCAGCGGGGCTTCAAACGGTTTCAGTTGAGGGAAAGCAAACCAGACATCCGTCAGCGGTTTGCCTTTTATCGCCGCCTCGAGGCTATCCGCCGCGCGACGGATCTCCGGGCCTTCTGGCATTTTTCTGTCCTTATGATGATCGGGCGCTAACGAGAATACCTTGCTCTGCAAAAGCCGCCCGTAAGCGGCGCGCAAACTGCAGCGCATGCTCGCCATCGCCGTGTAAACAAACCGTTTCCGCCTGTACGCTGGCCGTTGAGCCATCCGTCGCGTTGACGGTCCCCTCACGCACCATCTGAAGGGTCTGCGCCAGCGCCTGAGACGCATCGGTGATTAATGCGCCGGGCTTGGACCGGGGGACCAGGCTACCATCAGGCAAATACCCTCTGTCGGCAAAGACTTCCTGACGCGTGGTTAACCCCAGACGCTGCCCCGCACGAATAAGCTCGCTTCCCGCCAGGCCAACCAGTATCAGCTGCGGGTTGCAGTCCCGTACCGCGCGGGCGATGGCGTCAGCCAGAACGGGATCTTTTGCCGCCTGATTGTAGAGCATGCCGTGCGGCTTCACGTGACGCAGCACCCCCTTCTCGGCGCGAACAATCGCCTCCAGTGCGCCTGTCTGATAGAGCGTCTGGGCGTAAACCGTCTCCGGTGGGAGGTCCATCGCGGTACGGCCAAAATTCTCCCGATCCGGAAAGCTCGGGTGAGCCCCCACCGCCACGCCGTTTTTGATGGCGTTTCGCACGCTCTCAAGCATCGTTTGGGCATCGCCCGCGTGAAAACCGCAGGCAATGTTGACCGACGAAACCAGCGTCATCAGTTCAGCGTCAGCACTACCGCCCTCGCCCAGATCGGCATTTAAATCAATCTTTACCATCGAGCCTCCACGCCAGTTGTTCCAGATAACGCTGCTGATCCTGACGCGCCTTGAGCGCCTCCTCCAGCGAACATTGCACGAAGTGAATCGGCTGCCCCAGGGGGATTTGCGCAAGATGATAGCGATCGGCTTCAATAATGCAGGCAATACGCGGGTAACCGCCCGTTGTTTGCGCGTCATTCATCAACACTATCGGTTGACCGTTCCCCGGCACCTGGATGACGCCGGGCAATAAGCCGTGGGAAAGCAATTCACGCTCTGTCGTACGGGTCAGTGGCTGCCCCTGCAAACGGTAGCCCATGCGGTTACTTTGTGGGCTGAGCTTCCACGGCGAGCGCCAGAAGGACTCTTTAGAAACCTCGTCGAACTCATGGTATTCCGGCCCCGGTAAGGCGCGGATCTGGTTGCCCCAGAGCAGTTGCTTCACCCCCTGAGCCGTCGAGAAGTGGCGCGCAGAGGGGTGAATCGCCAGACGGTCGCCATCGCGTAGCAACCGTCCTTCGTGACCGCCAATGCCGGCTTTCTGATCGGTACTGGCTGACCCCAGCACCGCCGGCACGTCAATCCCGCCCGCGACCGCAAGATAGCTGCGCACCCCGTGCAGAGGACGCTTAAGCGTTAAACGTTGTCCGGCTTTCGCACGTAGCCGCCAGCCGGTCCAGACCGCTTTGCCATCCAGCGTGGCATCGCACCCGGCGCCGGTTAAGGCAAACCAGGTCTCCTGACCAAACTCAATGACACACTGCCCGAGCGTAATTTCGAGCGCAGCCGTATTGCCGGGGTTGCCCACCAGCACATTAGCAATCTCCAGCGCGGGCCTGTCCAGCGCGCCGCAATAGCTCACGCCAGACTGGCGCATGCCAAAGCGGCCCGCATCCTGAACGGAAGTGTAAAGCCCAGCTCGAATAAGCGTTAACATACCCCCTCCTTCTGCGGAATAAAGCGGAGGGTATCGCCGGCACGCAACAGGACCGGCGATGCCTGTCCGGGTTCAAATAACGGCATGGACGTATGTCCGATAAGCTGCCAGCCGCCAGGCGAAGCCAGGGGATAAATACCGGTCTGCTCGCCGCCTATTGCGACGGTGCCAGCCGGTACACTCAGGCGAGGCTCCGCGCGACGCGGCGTATGCAGCCGCGGGGAGAGCCCGCCAAGGTACGGGAATCCCGGCTGAAACCCCAGGAACCAGACAACGTAATCAACCGAAGCGTGCAACTCGACGACCTGCTTTTCCGTTAACCCGCAGTGTTCCGCGACAACCGGGAGATCGGGTCCCCCCGCGCCACCGTACACCACCGGGATCTCAATCGTTCTGGAGTCAGGCTCCAGCGCTTCACTCTCTTCCCACCAGCGCTGTAAACGCTCGATAGCATCCAGAGCCAGCGTGTGCGGGCTACGCAGCACGACGGTAATGTTATTCATACCTGGAATGGCCTCAACCACCTCTGGCATGTCGGCCAGACGCTGGGTCAACCGCCAGATTCGCTTTTGCGTCGCCAGCGTAACAGGCGGCTCCAGCTCCAGTACCACTGCGGTTTCACCCAGAAGATAACAACGCGCTCGCTGCACTTAACTACCTCTCATCAGGCCGGATTAGGGATATCAATAAAGGTTACATCCAGATCGGTATTTTCCGTCAGCCACTCGCTGAGGGCGCGAATGCCGCCACGCTCCGTCGCATGGTGGCCTGCCGCGTAGAAATGGAGCCCCTGCTCCCGGGCGGAGTGAACCGTCTGCTCAGAAACTTCACCGGTAATAAACGCATCGACACCGAAGCGCGCGGCGCTATCGATAAAGCCTTGCCCGCCCCCGGTACACCAGGCGACACGCTTCACGAGATCGGGCCCGGTATCGCCGCACCACAGGGGACGACGCCCGAGACGCGCTTCGATCCATGATGCCAGTTCCAGCCCCGGCACCGGCATCGCTAACTCGCCCCACGGCACCAGCGGCTCAATTTCGCCCATCACGGTTATGCCTAATAATCGCGCCAGCTGGACGTTATTCCCCAGCTCCGGATGCGCATCCAGAGGCAGATGGTAACCGTACAGGTTGATGTCATTCGCCAGCAGCGTTTTCAGACGGTTGCGCTTCATACCGCGGATAATCGGCGATTCGTTTTTCCAGAAGTAGCCGTGATGAACAATCACCGCGTCGGCTTCCTGACGAACCGCCTCGTCCAGCAGCGCCTGGCTTGCCGTCACGCCGGTGATAATTTTCTGCACCGTTTCGCGTCCTTCCACCTGCAGGCCATTCGGACCGTAGTCGCTAAAGGAGACGGTATTCAGTTTTTCGTTAATCAGGCTTTCCAGTTCGCTGTTTTTCATCATCACTCTCTCAAGCTTTGCGGGCGGCTTCATAGGCCGCCAGCGTGGCGACGCGCGCCTGTTTATGGTCGACAATCGGACGCGGATAATCGAGCTTCACGCCCTGTTTATCCGCCCATGTCCACGGGTCGTGGATCGCTTTAGCAGGAACATTCCTGAGCGCGGGTAACCAGTGGCGAATAAAGTCGCCGTTGGCATCAAATTTTTGCCCCTGGGTCGTGGGATTAAAAATGCGGAAATAAGGGGCCGCATCGGTACCGGTAGAGGCCGCCCACTGCCAGCCGCCGTTATTCGCCGCCAGATCGCCATCGATCAGCCGGGAAATAAAATAGCGCTCCCCGACACGCCAGTCGATAAGCAGATCTTTTACCAAAAAGCTGGCGGTAATCATCCGCAGGCGGTTGTGCATCCACCCGGTTTCATTCAGCTGGCGCATTGCGGCATCCACAATCGGATAGCCTGTCTCACCCTTCTGCCA
Source organism: Enterobacter sp. WCHEn090032 (assembly GCF_003986875.1). NCBI lineage: Bacteria > Pseudomonadati > Pseudomonadota > Gammaproteobacteria > Enterobacterales > Enterobacteriaceae > Enterobacter > Enterobacter sp. WCHEn090032. The sequence goes on along the minus strand of NZ_RXRN01000024.1, from coordinate 1,131 downwards.
GGCCTCTAAAAGCGCTACATCGTGCTGCCATTTTACGTTATCGGTCCAGGGAATGAATGGACGATGCTTACATAAATCAGGGTGATACGTCATAAGATGGCGATAGAACTCGCGCCAGATAAGTTCGTTCAGCCACACCGAGCCTGAGCCACCATCCAGCGACTGAGGCTGCTCCGCCAGAAGACGATGTAAACACTGGCGAGGAGAAAGGACGCCCAACGCCAGGCTCGCGGATAAACGGCTGGTTCCTTCAATCGCCGGGAAATCCCTGCGCGCGTCATAGTCTCCTGCGCCCTGTTTGCAAAACTGGCGCAGCTTCGCGATAGCGACCTTCTCGTTTGCGGGAAACAGAAGCGCATCGAATGCCTGTTGGGGATAGTTAAACGTTAATTCAGGCAGATCGGTTATGGCGTCCCCTCTGGTGGAGGGCGCGGGTACGCACTCCGGCAGCGCCTCTTTAAGGCGTTTCACAAAAGCATTTTTAAAGGGCGTAAACACCTTGTACATTTCATGGCTGCCGGTCATGACGCTGCCCGGTGCCAGCATCACGCTGTCATCAAATCCCTGGCACTGAACCTCGCTCAGTAACGTCTCCAGCTGGCGATCCCGCTGACGCTCGTTCAGTTCGTACTGGTAGTTATAAAAAAGATGCGTGACATCATTCTGCTGGCAGACTTCCTGTATCGTCAGAAGCTGCGCAGCGAAGTCACTGACCTCTCTATAAATCAATGGAATGCCTTTTTCGGCAAGCGAGCGTTGCAAGTCGTTCAGATGTGCGCTGAGAAAAGCCGCCTGTCGCGGCGCCATATCATGCTGCTGCCACTGGCCAGGCGTAGCAATAAACAGCGCCAGCACCCTGGCATCCTGAGAGCGGCAGGCTGCCGCGAGAGCGATGTTGTCATGTACGCGCAGGTCCGCGCGAAACCAAACCAGATGGGTGGGCATAAAACTCCAGGCAAATATCCATTATGTCCGTAAGGGCATGCCGCCAAAGGAAAAAGCGGCGAGCTTTTACTGTACTTTGCCATGAAGTGTAGACGGGATGAAATAAAAAAGGCCGCCCGAGGCGGCCTTAACGCTACTTGTCCTGCGCTATCGAGGTGAAAGCAATGAACGAAATCGGTTCATCAT
>NZ_RXRN01000023.1:0-67723 GCF_003986875.1 Enterobacter sp. WCHEn090032 | reverse complement strand
TGCAGCATTCATCGCTTCAGGTAAAAAATGACCAGGGGTTCCTCGGAGAGAGGGAGAGTATCGTTTTCGCAATTCCTGCGCTTTTACCTCTCGTTTCTTGATACTTACCCTGATAACTATTATCGTGGCTGCGTGTTTCGAGAGGTTTCCCCATGAGTGAAGAAGAACTGTTCTGCCGCAGGCCGATGGGCATGCGGATGGCGATGATCGTGCGCCAGTGGCGTGCCGTCATCGATGACGCCATTCTCGATACCGGGTTAACCCAGTCGAGCTGGACGGTGATGATGCAGCTTCATCAACTTGGGGATAACGTCTCGGTGAGTGAGCTTGCGGAGGTGCAGGGCATTGAGCTGCCACCGCTGATGCGCACTCTGACACAGCTGGAAAAGCAGGGTTACCTGTTGCGCACCACATCGCCTTATGACAAGCGCATCCGGCTTCTGACGCTGACGCCTGAGGGAAAAGCTGTCCTTCAAAGGCTCACCCAGGTCATTGAGACGCTTCAGACGCGCGTATCGCAAAACATCGCGCCGGAACATCTCAATATTTTCAGCGCCACCCTGAATCAAATCGCCTGCAATTTGCGGACAATCCGCGAAGAAGATAACAAGACCGAAAAATAATGACTCCTGAACAAAAGTTTGCCCGCTGGGTAAGGGTGAGTATTGCCTCTTTCCTGCTGATGTTTGTCTACTTTGTCGTCGCGGATATCTGGATCCCGCTGACGCCGGACTCCACCGTGATGCGCGTGGTGACACCGGTGTCTCCGCGCGTGTCCGGCTATGTGGCGGCCGTGCATGTGCACAACAACAGCCAGGTGAAGCGGGGCGATCTGCTGTTTGAACTCGACGACACGCCGTTTCGCAATAAAGTGGAAGCGGCGCAAATCGCGCTCGAGCAGGCTCGCCTGTCCAACGAACAGCTGGACGCGCAGATCGCCGCCGCGCAGGCCAGCCTGAAGACCGCGGTTCTGACCGCGCGTAACGACAAAGTGACCTTCGATCGCTACCAGAAGCTGAGCACCTTACAGAACGTCTCGCAGGCGGATCTGGATAAGGTCCGTACGACCTGGCAGAGCAGCGAGCAGTCCGTCAGCACGATTCAGGCCAACATCCGGAACCTGCGCATCCAGCGCGGCGAGCGGGATGAGCAGCACAACGTGACGCTGCAAAAATACCGCAACGCGCTCGATGACGCGGAGCTGAACCTCGGCTGGACGAAGGTTTACGCCCAGGCAGACGGCACGGTCAGTAACCTGCAGTTAAGCCCCGGCTTTTATGCCTCCTCCGGCTCGGCCGCGCTGGCGCTGGTGAACAACCAGACCGATATCGTGGCTGATTTCCGTGAAAAAAGCCTGCGTCATACCCATCAGGGCACCGATGCTGCGGTGGTGTTTGACGCCTTCCCGGGGCATGTTTTCCGCGCCCACGTGACCAGCAGCGATGCGGGGATCCTCGCCGGTCAGGAGGCCGTTAATGGCCAGCTTTCCGAGCCGGAAACCTCTAACCGCTGGGTACGTGACGCCCAGCGGATGCGCATTCACGTGACGCTGGATGAGCCGCTGCCGAAGCATCTGCCGACCGGTGCGCGGGCGACCGTGCAGCTTTACAACAGCGAAGGGCCGTTTGCGCGCTTCTTCTCCGGGATGCAAATCCACCTGGTGAGCCTGCTGCACTATGTCTATTAATACGCTGGCGCGGGTCTTTACCCCGCACGGCAACATCGTCTATACGGCAAATGACTTTCGCCAGACCCTGCGCATCGTCTTTGCCGGGATGATTGCGCTCAGCATCTCCAGCTTTTACAACACCAGTTACGGCGTCTTTTTCGTGGTCTACCCGATCATGCTGCTTTCGCTGGTCCCGGTGTTTAACCGCCACGTGGCGAAGCAGTTTATCTTCAGTGCGTCGCTGAACTGCGTGGAAATGGTGATTATTATCGGCTATCTGTCGCAATGGCCGGTGATCATGACGCTGGTGGTATTTGCCCTGTACGTGATGCGTTTTCGCTTTATGAGTAAGGGGCCGCTGTTTCTGTTCGGGTCCATGGGCGTGGTGTGCCAGAGCGTGATGCTCAATTTCATGAGCTACCCCACCACCAACTGGCACACGCTGCTGTTTTCCAACATTGAAGCCAGCGTGATGGCGGTGTGCCTGAGCGCGCTGATGAACTATCTCCTGCCGGACGTTGAGCCGCGCAAGCCGCCGCCGCTGATCGAGAAAGACGACGCCCGCGTACGCCACGAGTCGCTGCTCTCCGGTACCGTCGCGACGCTGATTTTCGTTGTTTTTCAGATTAGCGATTTAAGCGATTCGCTCTCGGCGCTGATGGCGGGGATTTTGATTCTGTTCCCGATGCACTATCGCGGCGCGGTGATGAGCTCCATCTGGCGCGTGGTCGGCGTGGTGCTGGGTTGCCTCTATATTTTGGTCGTCCAGCTTATCCTCTACGACCACAGTAGCCATATGCTGCTGATGATGCCGCTGATCGGCCTCGGGCTGGCGTTTGGCGCGCGCCTGCACGTAATGGAGAAAGTCGGGGCCGGCGTGGGGTTCTCCAGCATCACCACCATCGGCATTATGTTCGGGCAGAACATGCACCCGGACAGCGATCTGGTGTTCAGCGATCTCTATCGCATCACCTCCGTAACGTTTTCGCTGGTGGCGACGCTGACGATGGTGTTTCTGGTGCATGTGATCCTGAACCGCTTCCAGGCGACGCGCTATATCATCGCGCCACCCAAAGCGGATTAATGCCCCAGCACGGCGGGCAGTTGCGAGAGTAAAAACAGGATCAGGCCAATCGTCCCGCCCACCAGCGTGCCGTTGACGCGGATAAACTGCAGATCTTTGCCGATGTTGAGCTCAATCTGCCGGGACATGTCTTTGGCATCCCAGCTTTTGACCGTGTCGCTGATGTGGCGGGTAAGGAACGCCGCGAAATCCGGCGCGAGACGATGCGCGGCCTGCTCCAGATGCTCGTTCAGCGACGCCCGCAGGCTGGCGTCGTTTGTTAGCGTTTCGCCAAACCACAGCCCGGCGTTAGCGATGCGCTGCTTCACGCGAGAGTCCTCACTCTGCATATCCGCCTTCAGCCACTGGCGCAGGTCGGCCCACATCTCGCCCAGATAGCGGTTAAACGCCTCGTCATTCTTCAGGTAGTGCTTGATGTTGTCGGCTTTTGCCGCCATCTCCGGGTCGTTTTTCAGGTTGTCGATAAGCTTCAGCGTGGCGCGGTCGAACGCCTGGCGGATCTGGTGCGTGCGGTCGTGGCTGATATCGTCCAGCAGCGTGTTCACCGCGTTCGACACCATCTCCGCACTCTGATCGCCCAGCCACTCGGTGGGCAGCACCATCGCCTTGCGCGGGTGCTCGGTCTTCAGCCAGTGGACAATCTGGTCGGCAATAAAGTCCCGCGTGCTTTCCCGCTGAATCAGGGTAATCAGGCGGTTGATGATGGCGTCCAGCAGCACCTGGTGGCGGTTGTTTTTGGTCATGCTCTCCAGCATCACGGCGCTGGTTTCGGTGAAGTCGACCTTGTCGATGGCCTTATGAACCGCGCGTTTGAGCAGGCGCTGGATGCGTCCATCATCAGTCAGTTCAAGAAAACCGCTCATCACCTGCATCAGATGCAGCCCGACGCGCTGGGCGTTGTCGGGCTTGCTGAACCAGGCACCGATCATCTGTGCGGGTTCATAGCGGCGAATCAACGCCACCAGCGACTGGGTATCCAGAAACTTCTCCTGCACGAACTGGCCAAGATTGTCGCCGATCCGGTCTTTATTGCGCGGGATGATTGCCGTATGGCGCGAAATAAACGGAATGGGCACCCGGCGGAACAGTGCGACCACGGCAAACCAGTCTGCCAGCGCGCCGACCATCGCCGCCTCGGCAATGGCCTTCACGCCGCGCACCCAGAAGGTCTGCGGCAGGAACAGGGTGGTGATAAACGCCGCGGCGGCAACCAGCAGCAGCGACAGCGCCAGCAGCTTGGCGCGTTTGAGTTCAGCTATTTTTTCCATGGGTTAAGGATAGAGGTAAGTGAGCCCAAAGTGCAAAGCTGGTGTAAGAGGGAGGGAGACGCACTCTCTGAGTGAATAAATGGCTTGTATATTAAAAAGTATATACATCAAAACTATCTATTATTAATTCTTCTAAGTTTTTTGTGCTTATTTATTTTTGGACGCAATGTTTTGTGACCGTTATAGTCATTTTAACGCTCTTGTTAGCCATAAGATAAAGGACTTTTCATGAAAGGAGACGATATTGATGACATGGGAATATAAAGTGTCGATAGGGGTATTAAGTCATAATGGTGAGTTTGTTGCTAACTGCTACAGCGGTGCGGGTGAATCGAAAGATAAGCCTGAGTGTGAAAGTCAACGAAACAGAGGCCCCATTCCCAGAGGTGTTTATTTTATTGCCGGGTGGAATAATCATAAAAGTGCAGAGGCCATTATTCTTGAGCCTATAGCCGGGACCAATACCTTTGGTAGGGATCATTTTCAAATTCATGGTGATAAAAAAGGTCAGCCACCAGGATCAGCATCAGCTGGTTGCATCATTATGAACGGCCAGGACAAGCGCCATATGATTTATGATTCGGGTGACACAATTCTGGTGGTGCGATAATGAAATATATTATTGCACTATTCTTCTTATGCTTACCGGTGGGTTTAATTGCTAAAAACCACACGCCTGAACAGATACTGCAAATGATAAACGACAAAGGAGCCAGGGTCGTTGTAAGTGAAATGGATTCAAATGATAACGGTGAGTCAGAATGGTGGAATCATGTCATTCCAGAGATAGGTAAAGGAACTCAGGCATGGTTAGCCGTAGCGAGCGCCCTTGAGCCCGGAGTGGACGCCAGTACAGCTGAAGATCTCAAGGCGGCGCTTTCTAAAGCTATCCCCCATAATTCTGCAGGCGTTTTGGCAATCTTAAAAGACGATAAACCGTTACTCACTATTGATCAAGTCTGCGCTTTCGCTTATTTTCCGCAGACAGAAGCAGAGAGCAATAAGCTTTTTGTCGATTCAATCAGGGAGATGTTTAAAATAAAAAGCCCTGAGGGGCAAAGATGTCTCGCCGTTATGATCGCAACTGTGGAAAACTCTGTTCCATTCGATAAGGATATGTAAATGGCTATTCCGGGATATATGTCATTAACTGACGATGCGGGTAATATCATAAAAGGGAATGTGAAAGTTAAAGACCGTGAAAACCAGATTGAGGTTTTGGGTCTTTATCATAACGTAAACTATAACTCTGACCTGCATAATGGCAGAGCGTTGAGCAAACGCCAGCATCGTCCTTTTCTTATTGAGAAAGAAATTGATGCCTCCAGCGTTTTTCTCTATAAAGCACTCAGCACGGGAGGTACGCTCAGGAAAGCGATTATCGACCTTTACAGAATCAACCATGCCGGCCAGGAAGAAATTTATTTCACGATAACGCTGGAAGCGGTGAAGGTCGTCACGGTGTTTTCATTGATGCATGACGTGAAAGAGACTTATCATGAAAAACAAGGGCATCTTGAGCTTGTTTTGCTTCGTTATGAAAAGATTACCTGGCACTATCGTGACGGTAATGTTATTCATTCGGATGACTGGGATTATCGGTTAGGCGTTTAAGAAGAGCCCTTTAAAATCCTTTCATAGCAGCCGCCACAGCACCCATCCCCCAAACCCCATCAGCACCATCCCTGCCGTGCGCTCAATCCACCAGAGCGAACGGCTAAGTCTCTGTTGCACCGCGGGCAGACCCATCAGCGACACCAGCGCCAGATCCCACACCAGCACCACCAGCACCATCCATAGACCGCAGGCCGACTGCTGAAGCAGCGTGACGTCCGGCCCCAGCAACGCCGTCATCAATGCCAGATAGAACAGCGCATTCTTCGGGTTAAGCAGCGCCGAGCCAAGCCCCAGCAGGACCTGCTTGCGCAGCGACGGGAAGCGCTGATGGGTTTCATTCAGCGCCAGCACTTGAGGGCGGCTGCGCACCAGATGCGAACCTGTCCACAGCAGGTACAGCGCCCCGCAAAGCTCAATAAGCGTAAACAGCCACGCAAACTGGCGCAGCGCACTCCAGCCGATAATCACCAGCAGGATGTACACCCCGTTGCCTGCGGCGATGCCGAAACACAGCCCGGCGCTGCCGCGCAGACGGTAGCGCGCGGCGTAGCCCACCAGCAGGAAGAAATCCGGGCCCGGGCTTAGCAGGGCAACAAAATGCGCCAGTGCCAGGGCGAGAAAAGCGGAAGGGAATAACAGTTCCATAGCAACCTCAGTGTGAAAAGCTGAGGTCAGAATACGGGGCCGCAAAAACTATTTATTGTCGGATATTGATCGGCCCGTGGCGTACTGGCGCGGCGTGGCGGCGGTATAGCTGACAAAGGTCTTGTGAAAATGGCTCTGGTCGGCAAACCCGCTCTGGTAGCCGACATCAGCAATATTATCCCCAGCACGCAGCCGCGCTTTGGCGTACTCCACCCGGGAGATATTGAGGAAGCTGCCCGGCGTCAGGCCGGTGTCCTGCCTGAAGGTGCGGATCAGCGTCTCCTTGCGCAGCGAAAATCGTCGGGCGAGTTCATCAAGCGAAGGCGGTGCGGCCAGGTTGGCAAGAAACGCCTGCTGAACCTGCTGGCTGGTTGAGCGAAGCGTATCTGCGTTATCCGCACTGCGGGGAAGGGCAGAAAGCAGCGTCTCCACGGCGGCAGGAGACATCGTCTCCACAATAGCAAGGTAGTGCTTAAAGAGCGCAGGGTCGCGAATGACCTGAAATGCCACTGGCAGATCGGTGTCGATATACAGCATGTGATAGCTGCGCGGCTTGCCGGCGACGGGATTGCAGCTGTGCGGCGCAGAGGCCGGGATCACAATGAGCTCCCCGGGATGAAGAATGTACTCTTTGCCATGACACACGCAGCAGGTCTGGCCTTCCACAATCGCGCCGATGGAGAGCTGAGAGTGACAGTGACGTTTGTACGCCTGCGTACTCTGCCACGTGCTGCGCCGCTCAAGGCCTGAGACGCGGTGAAAAGTCTGGCGGATGTGTCGGGTATCGGTCATAGGCGCTCCTTCTGGAGGTTTTATACCACGGCCGCGAACTGTCGGGCAGCGCTTCATTAAGAACCCTCCGGATATACCGAACTTTACCTTCAGAGGCAGTCATGTTGACTACCCTTAATACCCTAAGCGGTAAAACAAGGAGATTCGACATGGCTTATCAGACAGTAAATCCTGCCACTAACCAGCTCATCAAAGAATACCCCTCCCATACCGATGCGGATATTGAAGCGGCGCTGAAGGCGGCCGATGCGCTGTACCATTCAGAATGGGCGAAAGGCGACATCAGCCAGCGCCTGCCGGTGCTGCATAAGCTTGCTGACCTGATCGACGAGCGCACCGAGGAGCTGGCGAAAATCGCCAGCCAGGAGATGGGTAAGCTCATCGCACAGAGTCGCAGTGAGGTGAAGCTGTGCGCGCAGATTGCCCGCTATTATGCCGACAACGCAAAGCAGTTCCTGGCCCCGGTGAAGTACGATTCTGAGCTTGGGGAAGCGTGGGTGGAGCATCACCCTGTCGGCGTGCTGATGGCCGTTGAGCCGTGGAACTTCCCGTACTACCAGCTGATGCGCGTTCTGGCGCCAAACCTGGCGGCAGGTAACCCTGTGCTGGCTAAGCACGCCAGCATCGTGCCGCACTGTGCCGAGGCCTTTGCCCACCTGGTGCGCGAGGCGGGCGCGCCGGAAGGGGCATGGACCAACCTGTTTATCACTTCCGATCAGGTGGCGAACATCATCGCCGACGATCGCGTGCAGGGCGCGGCGCTAACTGGTTCCGAAAAAGCCGGCAGCGTGGTGGCTGCGCAGGCGGCGAAGCACATCAAGAAATCCACCCTTGAGCTGGGCGGCAACGATGTCTTCGTGGTGCTCGATGATGCGGACCTGGAGAAAGCCGTGAAGATCGGTGTGAATGCGCGGCTCAACAACGCCGGGCAGGTCTGTACCGCGGCGAAGCGCTTTATCCTGCACGAGAAAATTGCAGATGTCTTCCTGAGCAAATTCACCGAGGCATTTAAGCAGGTGAAGATTGGCGATCCGCTGGACGAAAGCACCACGCTGGGCCCGTTGTCGTCTAAAGATGCGCTCGAAACGCTGACCAGACAGGTTAACGAGGCGGTGAAAAACGGTGCCACATTACACTACGGCGGCAAGCCGGTGCAGCGTGAGGGGTGCTTCTTCGAACCGACGATCCTGACGAATATCTCGCGCGATAACCCCGCGTACTTCGAGGAGTTCTTCGGCCCGGTGGCGCAGATGTATGTGGTGAAAAACGATGACGAGGCGGTCGCGCTGGCGAACGACTCCCACTACGGCCTGGGCGGCGCGGTGTTCAGCCGTGATATTGAGCGCGCGAAGAACATGGCGTCGCGGATTGAGACCGGGATGGTGTACATCAACTGGCTCACCGACACCTCACCAGAGCTGCCGTTCGGCGGCGTGAAGCGTTCAGGCTATGGGCGCGAGCTGTCGGATCTGGGGATCAAAGAGTTTGTGAACCAGAAGCTGGTGGTGGTGCGTAAGTAAGAGGTCAAAAACCTGCCAGATGGCAGGTTTTTTTTGTCTCTTCGCAGGCTTAGAAGGTGACTCCACCGCCCACGTAGGCGCCGTCAATCAGCGTGTGGCCAGGACGACCGTCTTTACCATCAACGCTCACGTGGCGGTAACCCACTTTCAGAGTCACTGGCGTGATCGGCGTCCAGCTTACGCCGCCGTTGGCTTCGACGTAGTTTTTCACGCTGTTGTTCAGCCCTTCTGGAGCCGCATAGCCTTCACCATACACGTGGATGCTGTCGGTCAGCGCAACGTTTACGCCGCCGCCAATCGGGAAGGCCACACCGTTATCGCCTTTTTTCGGGCCGAGGTAGATTGCCTTCGCGCCCGCATTCAGCATCACCGGTCCCACTTCCAGGTTGTAGCCTGCGCCAACGCCGCCGGTCTGAGTACCGTCGTCGGTGTTTTTGAGCCAGTTACTTTCCAGATAAACACCGGAGGAGGATTTACCCATTTCCAGATTGAGGTTAGTAAAGTTTTTACCCTGCTCAACGGTGCCGCCCATTGCCAGTGCGGAACCTGATACGGCAGCCAGCGCAGAAAGAAGAAGGATATTCAGTTTTTTCATGTTTTATGCCTCGTCATTAAATTAATCTGGGCGCACCTTAACAAGTGACGTTTATGACTGCAAATGTGACGAGGGCCGATTTTTTATGCTGAGGTTGTTAATTTTTTTGTTTGAAATGTTGCATCGATGTTTGGTTGTCAGGGTGTCAACGCGTGATGTTCAGGCATTTAGGAACCGTTTAATTTTTTGACTAAACACAAACTGAACGAGGAAGGGAAAGTGATGAGAGGTGAATTAATGGAGTTTCTAATAATTTCCAGAAGTATTTCTGATGTAACATAATACAACACAACCTTACATTTCCGGGCGATGAATATACATTCCCTCGCGCAGGCCGGTTGCCTTTCCATGTCATTTTTCTGACACGTTTATTCTTTACGTTGTTGGCTTCACTCACTGGACACTAACAATATGAAAAGAAAAATTATTCCTGCACTTATCGGTTGTGCGCTCTCTTTCTCTGGCCTGGCGGCACAGCCTACCGCTGAGCGCTACGTCGTCAGCTTCCCTGACGGCTCACATGTGAAATACAGCGGCGCGTTTGCCGATGCATTCCCGAACGGGCTCCCGGTGGGGATTGGTTCTGGCCTGCTGTTTACGGGCAAACAGGGCGATGCCCTGACGTTTGCGACCGTGACCGATCGCGGTCCCAACGCCGATGCGCCAAAAATGGGTAAAAACGAAGCCAAAATATTTGTCACGCCGGATTTCGCGCCGCTGCTGATGACCATTCGCGTCCAGAACGGCAAAGCGGAGGCTGTTGATGCCCGCCCGCTGCATGACGATAAAGGCGAGATTAACGGTCTGCCGCTACAAAGCGGCGTGATTGGCTCCACCAATGAAGTGGCATTCAGCGACACGTTAAAGACGCTCAAGGGTGACAACCGCGGGCTGGATACGGAAGGTATCACGCCGGACGGCAAAGGCGGCTATTGGCTGTGCGATGAGTATGGCCCGTTCCTGATTAACGTCGACAGCAAAGGGAAGATCCTGGCGATCCACGGGCCGCAGGCGGCTGAAGGGGAGAAATCTATCGCCGGCGGTCTGCCAAACATCATTAAATGGCGCCAGCCGAACCGGGGCTTTGAAGGCCTGACCCGGATGCCTGACGGGCGGATTATCGCCGCCGTACAAAGTACGCTGGATATCGACGGTAAGAGCAAAAAGCAGGCGCTGTTTACACGTCTGGTGAGCTTCGACCCGGCGACCGGCAAAACCGCGATGTACGGCTACCCCATCGACAGCGCGGCCTACGACAAAAACAGCGACGCCAAAATCGGCGACATTGTGGCGCTCGATAACCAGCACATCCTGCTGATTGAGCAGGGCAGTGATAAAAACGACGGGATGCGTAACCTGATTTACAAGGTGGATCTCAGCAAGGCGAGCGATCTGGCCACCTTCGACAAGCCGGGCGAGTACCCGGAGTTTGATGATGAGAAAACCCTGGCGCAGCGCGGCATTACCCTTGCGGCGAAAACCCAGGTTGTCGATTTGCGCGCCCTTGGCTGGCAGCAGGAAAAGGCTGAAGGGCTGGCGCTGATCGACAGCAAAACGTTGGCGGTGGCGAACGATAATGACTTTGGCGTGAAGGTGGCGATGCAAAACCCGGTCGAGGGCAAGAAGCTCAAGGATTACCGGGTGAACGCGGAAGGCAAGCTGACACTTGATGATAAACCGGTTGAAACCACGCTCAGCGTGAAGCCGCTGAAGAAGCCGGAGTCCGACAGCGAGCTGTGGATTGTGACGCTGCCGGAGGCGGTGAAATAAGTTTCCCGCTTACCCCCTCACCCTAACCCTCTCCCCCACAGGGGAGAGGGGATTGTTCGGTGCAGACACTTATCAACGCGGGCTGTTTACTGAACAGCTAGATCGCTTTAACGCTCTTTTCCCAGGTCTCGACCAGATGGTCTCGCAGGCTCCCGGTTCCGTGCATTGTCACCAGAAGATTCTGTCGCGCGCGGGTAAAACCGACGTAAAGGCGTTTGATATCGTCACTCAGATCTTCACTGTCCCTTTCCTTTGCCGCATCCATAATGGCGACCGAGTTAAACTCAAGCCCCTTGCTGCTGGGCAGCGGCATGACGCAGAGGAAATCATTCTGCGGTGACCAGTGCTTTTTATCATCGCTGGAGACGATCATCTGGTATGGGATCTTGCGGGCTTCAAGCCGTGGCGCGAGCATACCTGAAATGCTGAAGGTTGAGGGGCACAGTATAGCGATTTCCGACCATGCAACACCCTCCTGTCGCTGCTCTGTGACCCAATCGAGAACGCGTGTAATCTCCTCGTCCTGATTATCAAAGCTTGCCAGCGATGGATACTTCCCGGACAGACCTCCTGCGGCAGGGAGTTGATATTTGAGGGAAGCTTCAATGTGATTATTGAGATAATTAAATGCAATGCTGCTGGCAAAATGGAGTATTTGCCGGGTGTTACGATAATTGGTATCGAGAATCGTTGTGCGGCCCTGAGCCTTTATATCGACGCTGGACAGGGTAAAATCGAGAGCTTTCTTTTTCTGATAAATCGACTGAGCGTCATCATACAGGAAAAGCAGGGAGCTATCTTTCTTGTCCGGCATCTTAGCGAGGATTCTTAGCCATTCCGGCTTAAAATCGTGTCCTTCATCGATCAAAACGGCGCTGTACTGCTCCGGTTTGATAACGCCCTCTTCAAATGCCACCGTCATCGCATTTTCCATCAGTTCAATGAAGTTTTTGCTCCTGGGGGGAAGACGCCGATTCGCGTTTAATTGCTGGTAGCACCAGGCATGAAAATGAGTAACCTCGACTGGAAGCCTGAGACTATGTTGTTCAAGCTGAGCTTTGAGTTTTTTGGCCAGCGTAATGTTGTAACAAATGACCAGTATCGGTTTGGTGTTTTCAATATTGTTGGCAAGCTCAATACATCGGTGGTGCAAAATAAGTGTTTTACCGGATCCTGCCACACCATGAATAACCCGGTGTCCCGCTCCCATACTTCTGGCGAGCTGTTCCTGATTCCTGTCCATCATGCAGACTACATCAGGGGTGTGGAATGTAAAATTATCCAGGTCAACCCGCGTAACGGAGGGGGTAATGCGTACATCGGGATAAAGATGCCATCGAATGCGATCGAGCTGCTGTGGTGATGTGTGATGAACGAAGTGATGTTTTAGAAGGGATTCGAGCCGGGTGGAGATTTGTTCCCTGGTCATAAACTCACTGAGCTCATCTTTGCAAATCACCTGGCTGGTTGGCAGTATTTCGTTGATATCGTCGCCCGGAAAACTCTTTTCTAGCTGTGCCCGTGTAATATTACTCAAATAAACACCATATCCGTACGGCATAATGAAGCTACCCTCATAATCCCCATCGTGCTGGCGAAGCAGAGGATCTTTTTTCAGGGTATCAATGGTATTGAAGGTATATTGACGAACCTGTTCTAGCGGGTTTTTCAGCGGCTCAATGCCATTTTTGGTTTCATAATAAATATGTGTTTTATTGGCGGATTTTATTTTTGTGATGAACCAGTCTTTCACTTCTATAAACAGCAATCCTTTTTCGGGGGCCAGGATTACAAAATCAGGATGCTCATGTTTGTCGCCCATTCGAGTATCATACCAGCAGGTACACTGTTCACTGAGCCCACCTTCCAGAAGCCTTGCCAGCCTTTTTTCTCCGGCCGTAATCTTCTCGCTACAGCTGCTAATTGTGGGAATAATGATTGCCATATTACGCCTACCAATTCATGAAAATTATACAAATCCAATTAATTAATATTGTAAGGAATATTAATCAAAGCATGATTTCATTATTGGTAAGAACATTAACAGACAAAATTGCAAACAGAAAGGGCGAAACCCGCATTTTGCCTCAATGAAATACGCTCCCTTTTCTGGTTAAAAGGGAGCGACGATTTATTTCCTCAGCCCCGCAAACGCCGCCCGAATCTCCTCTTCCGGCAGCTGTATACCGATAAACACCATCACGCTGTGCGGCGCTTCGTCGCCCCACGGTCTGTCCCAGTCGGCGCTGTACAGGCGCTGTACGCCCTGGAACAGCAGGCGGTTCGGCTCGCCGTCAATCCACAGCATCCCCTTGTAGCGCAGCAGCTTGTCGGCAAATGACAGCAGCAGGTTCTCCATGACGCGGGAGACCTCGCTGATGTCCACCGGGTAGTCCAGCTCCACCACAATCGATGCCACATCGTTTTGCTTATCGCCCATAAAGTGGAAGCGCGGTTTCGCGGTGACGCTCTCCTCCAGCATAAAGCCGTTGGTGTTGAACAGCAGAGACAGATCGATATCACCGTGCGTCACGGTGTAAACCGGCGCGCGGGAGTTGATGCGCGCCAGGCGTTCGCGCAGTTTTTCGCTGTCACCGGCCACGTCGGTTTTGGTCAGCAGAATGCGGTCGGCATAGCCCACCTGAGACTGGGCGATGGTGAACTGGTTCATCTGATCGTCGGCGTGGACCGCATCGACCAGGGCAATCACGCCGTCCAGCAGGTAGCGCTGGCACAGAATGTCGTGGGAGAAAAAGGTCTGAATAATCGGGCCCGGGTCGGCCATGCCGGTGCACTCGATCACCAGGCGGTCGAAGTCGATTTCCCCGCGATCGCGGCTGTCGAGCAGATCCAGCAGGGCGTCTTCCAGCTCGTTAGAGCGGGTGCAGCAGATACAGCCGTTGGTCAGGGTTTTGATCTGGGTGGCGCGATCGCCAATCAGCTGGTCATCAACGGAGACTTCGCCGAACTCGTTTTCGATGACGGCGATTTTGAAGCCATGCTGCTCGTTCAGAATGTGGCGCAGCAGGGTGGTTTTACCGGCGCCGAGGAAACCGGTCAACAGGGTGACGGCAATCGGGGTCATGGTCTCTCCTTTAGCAGCAGCGTACGCCGCCTTCTCCACTTCCGCCGTAGCGCGCTTCCTGCCGCTCGCGGAAGAATTCAGTGTAGGTCATGTACGGCTTATCCGGATGGTTGGTCTTCATATGCTCAACGTAGTTGTCATAGTCCGGAATACCAATCAGCATTTTTGCCGCCTGACCGAGGTATTTTTTTGCTTCGCCTAAGTTACCAAACATTGTGGGTTCCAGATAGAAAAAGCCCGGTGGAGCTACGCTTACCGGGCCTACGGTTACAGGCTGGATTAATGGTGTGAAGAGGTCTTCACGCCGCCTTCCGGCACCGGCACGTACGGGGTTTCTTTATCCGTACGACCTTCAGCGTTACGCACCTTCAGCCAGGTTTTGATGCCATAGAAGATGATGCTGTACACCACCACCAGGAACAGAATGCTCAGACCCGCGTTGGTGTAGTTGTTCACCACGATATGGTTCATGTTGGCAATCTGCTGCGCGGTCAGATCCGCGCCGCCTGCGGCAATCTTCTCTTTGTACTGGTTGGCCATGAAGAAGAAACCTTCCAGCTGCGGGTTGGCGCTGAACAGCTTCAGGCCAAGCGCCCAGGTGGTGCAGAGCAGCAGCCACAGCGCGGGCACCACGGTGACCCAGATGTATTTGGTGCGCTTCATCTTCACCAGCACCACGGTGCCGAGTACCAGCGCCACGGCGGCCAGCATCTGGTTAGAGATACCGAACAGCGGCCACAGGCTCTTCACGCCGCCGAGCGGGTCAACAACGCCCTGATACAAGAGGTAGCCCCACAGGCCGACGCAGCCCGCGGTACCGAGAATGCCCGCCACCAGAGAGTCGGTTTTCTTCAGGAACGGCACGAAGTTACCCAGCAGGTCCTGCAGCATAAAGCGACCCGCACGGGTACCGGCGTCCAGCGCGGTCAGGATGAACAGCGCTTCGAACAGAATACCGAAGTGGTACCAGAAGCCCATGTCCGCCCACGGCAGCACTTTGTGGAACACGTGTGCGATCCCCACTGCCAGCGTCGGTGCGCCACCGGCGCGGTTCAGCACGGACGGTTCGCCGATGTCTTTCGCGGTCTGCATGATCTGCTCAGGCGAAATCACAAAGCCCCAGGAGCTGACGGTCGCTGCCGCGTGGGCGCTGGCGTCTTTCAGCTGCGCCATGATCAGCGCCGCGTTGTCACCGCCCATCTCGTGCAGGTTTGGCATAGTGATGCCCAGACCCGCCGGCGGGGTGTTCATTGCGAAGTAGAGACCCGGTTCGATGATGGACGCGGCAACCAGCGCCATGATCGCCACGAAAGACTCCATCAGCATGGCACCGTAGCCGATCAGACGCGCGTCTTTCTCGTTCGCCAGCAGCTTAGGCGTGGTACCGGATGAGATCAGGGCGTGGAAGCCAGAGACCGCACCACAGGCGATGGTGATGAACAGGAACGGGAACAGGGCGCCTTTCCACAGCGGGCCGGTACCGTCGATGTACTGCGTCACTGCCGGCATTTTCAGATCCGGGTTAATCAGCACGATGCCGATCGCCAGACCGACGATCACGCCGATTTTCAGGAAGGTGGCCAGGTAGTCACGCGGGGCCAGAATCAGCCAGACCGGCAGCAGCGCGGAGATAAACGCATAGCCAATCAGCGCGAAGGTAATCGTCGTGTCCTTGAAGGTCAGCGCCGGGCCCCAGTAAGGGTCGTGCGCAATCACGCCGCCGAAGTAGATGGAGGCGACCAGCAGCACAATACCAATGACCGACACTTCACCCACGCGGCCCGGACGGATAAAGCGCATGTAGATCCCCATGAACAGCGCAATCGGCACGGTTGAGCAGACGGTGAAGACCCCCCACGGACTTTCGGCCAGCGCTTTCACCACGATTAACGCCAGCACCGCAAGGATGATGATCATAATCAGGAAGCAGCCGAACAGGGCGATAGTCCCCGGTACGCGGCCCATCTCTTCTTTGACCATCTCACCCAGAGAGGCGCCGTTACGGCGCGAAGAGATAAACAGCACCATAAAGTCCTGCACCGCACCGGCCAGCACCACGCCGGCGAGCAGCCACAGGGTGCCCGGCAGGTAGCCCATCTGCGCGGCCAGCACCGGACCGACGAGCGGACCTGCGCCGGCGATAGCGGCAAAGTGGTGACCAAACAGCACGTAGCGGTTGGTGGGTACGTAGTTCAGGCCGTCATTGTTAATGACCGCCGGGGTGGCACGCGTCGGGTCGAGCTTCATGACCTTCTGCGCGATGTACAAGCTGTAGTAGCGATAAGCCACAAGATAGACGGAAACCGACGCGACCACGATCCACAGGGCGCTTACGTGTTCGCCCCGGCGTAGTGCGACAACCGCCAGACAAAAAGCGCCGAGGATCCCGAGTAAGGCCCAGGGCACGTGCTTCAGTAGTTTTTTAGTATCCATAGTAAGACCTGGTTTTTTATGTAACGAAAAAAGGGTCAGGGTTCGTTGTGAGGAGGTGGTGATTAATGCTGGAGCGATCGTGCCAGAACGTCGCGCGCGTAAGGGAGGGTAAGTGAATGAGTGGTAGAAAGTGCCGGGTGAGCGGTCAAAGAGGGCGGCGAGCGGTTCCAGCTCGCCGCCAGTGGGCGAAATTATGTGATTGAGATCACTTGATTATTCGGGTTACGCTCCACGGCCAGGTAGCCCTCCAGCGTTCTGAGCAGTTTTTCCTTCAGCCAGTTCGGTTCCAGGATCTGAATATTCGGCAGCCAGTAGAACAGCAGCGGCAGGATCTGGTTCTCGTGCGCCGCCTGACAGCGCAGCGTGACGCCGTCCTGCTGCTCCTCCAGCAGTTCCTGTTCCGGGAGAAGATCCCGGCGCAGGAAGTAATGTGAAATATTATCTTTGATAAATATTTTCACTGCGAAAGTATCTTCAGATACCCAGGGGTCGAGGCTTTTCTCCAGCAGCTCAAGGACATTTTCTTCCGGGGTGAATGTCGTTTTCTGAATATCAAACCAGCTAATCTGGCTCAACGAGAAGGATTTCAGGTGGCTATTTTCGGTAGCCTGTAAATACCATATATTTTTTTTGTTAATGAGTTTATAGGGATTAATCAGCCGGGTTTTACCCTTATAAACTATCTGGCAAACATTATGGTTTTTAATCGATTTCTCGATTTTCGTTAAATGGCGGCGAATATCGCGTTGTACCGTGTGTTCGGCTTCATTTGCAAGAATAAGAATATGGTTTTCGTCGACGCGCGTTTCCAGCTTCTGCCAGAACTCCGTATTTCTGTCAGGGAAAAAGCTGTCAGCATTCAGGAAGTTAGCAAGGGTGTGGTGTAAGCCTTGCCCGCCGGGCGATTGTGCGGAGTGGATCAGTCGATATAGCCCATTACCGGTATGTTCTACAATCGGAGAAAGGGCATTTAAATCCCGGTAGACGGTACGTTCGGTAATATTAAATTTCTCCATTAGCGCACTGCGATTTACCACACCGTTTAAATGTAGCTCAAGGAGAATATCGACCAGACGTTCAGCCGAGCGGCTCCGCGTCGTTTTAGCCATAAGGTCTTCCTGTATATTGAGGTATGCGCTGAATGATGCGGGTGCACTGACACGCGGTGTCAGTATTCAGGCACAGAAAATTTATCTTATGGTTATATAACGGCGTGATTTAGCGGAAACCTTAGGAGTTTTTGTAGAAAGCGGCGCTGGCCGGTAAAAAGGCCAGCGCGAAGGGGATTACACGGCGACTTCCGTCTCCAGCATGACCGGGTGGAAACGGCGTCTGAAGTAGATCAGGCCGTGTCCCGCATCACTCAGAATGATGTTTTTAATTTCAACAAGATAAACAAGATGCGTGCCGATGGTTTGCACCTGGCTAATCTCGCCTTCCAGGCTTGCCAGCGCGCCCTTCAGCACCGGCTGCGCCAGCGGGCCTTTTTGCCAGCAGGAGAGGGCAAAGCGCTCCTCCATCGCCATACCGGTCATCCCGGCGAAATGGCGAGCCATGATCTCCTGCTCATGGTTCAGCACGTTTACGCACAGCCTGCCGTTGCCCTGAAATACCGGATTCATGGCGCTGTTGGCGTTGATGCACACCATCACCGACGGCGGGGTGTCCGTGACCGAGCAGACGGCGGTGGCGGTAATGCCGCAGCGGCCTGCCTCACCCTCGGTGGTCACCACATTAACTGCGGCCGACAGGCTGGCCATGGCGTCGCGAAAACGCAGGCGTTGTTCTGATTGCATGATAACCTCCCGCTGCATTATTTCAGCAGCTTATCCAGCATGTTGATATCGCTGTTGTTGTGCAGGTGCGGCACCGTCCAGCCGTGTTGGTCGTATTCGGACATGCAGCGGTCGACCATCGCCATCATCTTGTCCATGTTGCCGGAGCTTTGCGCCTGGCGCAGACACTGCAGACGGATTTCATCCTGGCTACCGGAGTAGTTGATCTCATACAGCTCGTGACGGCCGCCAAACTCGCTGCCGATGGCATCCCACATCAGCTTCAAAATCTTGATGCGTTCGACGTGATCCATGCCGTTGGAGCCGCGCACGTATTTCGCCAGGTACTGGTCGATCTGCGGGTTGTTCAGATCCCGCGCGCTGGACGGCAGGTAGATCAGCCCGGACGTCACGTTACGCTCGATGATGTTCTTGATCTTCGCGTAGGCCATCGGCGCCATCACGCGGTAAGTTTGCAGCGCGGCGTGATCCGGCAGATACGCGCCGTTGACCCACGGGGTGGCTTCGGAACACATGGAGTCGCTCAGCGCCCAGAACATGTTGCGCCAGGCCACCACTTCGCCGAGATCCGCCTGTACGCCGCGGAACTCCAGGGTACCGGTGCACTCCAGGGATTTCTTCAGCAGGGCGGTGATGAAGTCGAGTTTTACCGCCAGACGCACGCAGGCCTGCAGCGGATACATGCGGGCAAAGCCGCCCTCCATCGTCCAGCGACGGCAGCGGTCGAAATCGCGGTAGATCAGCACGTTTTCCCATGGGATCAGCACGTGATCCATCACCAGGATCGCGTCGTTCTCGTCGAAGCGGCTGGAGAGCGGGTAGTCATACGGCGAGCCGGTTGCGCCTGCCACCATCTCGTAAGAGGCGCGGGAGATCAGCTTCACGCCCTCGGCATCCATCGGCGCGACGAACATCAGCGCGAAGTCCGGGTTTTCCCCCATCACCTGCGCGGAGCCAAAGCCGATCATGTTGTAGTGGGTCAGCGCCGAGTTGGTGGCCACCACTTTCGCCCCGCTGACGATGATCCCGGCATCGGTCTCTTTCTCCAGCTTGATGTAGACGTCTTTCACCTCGTCCGCAGGCTTATGGCGGTCGATGGGCGGATTAACGATGGCGTGGTTGAAGTACAGGCCGCTTTCCTGAATGCGGGTATACCAGTTGCGTGCGTTCTGCTCGAACTGGCCATAGAAGGTTGGGTTGGCGCCGAGGGCGCAGCCGAACGCGGCCTTGTAGTCCGGCGTGCGGCCCATCCAGCCGTAGCTCAGGCGTGACCACTCGGCAATGGCGTCGCGCTGCTGGCGCAGATCGTCGGCGCTTTTTGCCACGCGGAAGAATTTATGGGTGTAGCCGCCGCTGCCAGTGTCGGTGCCCCAGCACAGCGTGTCCTGCATCTCCGGCTTGTGCAGCGCGTCGTACATTTGCGCGATGGACGCCGCCGCATTGCGAAAGGCCGGATGGGTGGTGACGTCTTTGACGCGCTCGCCGTAGATGTAAATCTCGCGCCCGTCCTGCAGGCTTTTTAAATACTCTTCACCGGTTAACGGGCGTTTGGCGTCAGCGCGGAACTCTTCAGGCTTCATAGGGACCTCGTATCGGAATCGGATTGTTAAATTTATGTTTTGTTTTTGTTGTTTAATTGAAGCCTGAGAGGGGCGGGAGGTGAAGGGACGTTTGGGACAACGGCAGGTACTTTTCGGGTGGAGAAGGGATTTGTGATCGTTGTCCCCTCACCCTAATCCTCTCCCCATAGGGGAGAGGGAACAATTACACCCTCTACCCTATGGAGAGAGGGCCGGGGTGAGGGGAAACCGGTACTTTCTGCGCCCGGTACGCGCTTGGCGAGCACCCCACTAAGCGGTTAAAAAAGCGGGCAAAATAGGCCGGATCCTTAAACCCCAGCTGCCAGGCAATCTCGCTGACCGCGCTGTCGGAGAAGAGGAGCAGCCGCCTGGCTTCGCGCAACTGCCGGTCGAAGATCAGCCGCTTCGGTGGACGGTTGGCGAAGCGGCGGCAGATATCGGTCAGGCGGGATTCGGTCAGGTGCAGCTCGCTGGCATATTCCGGCACCGTCCAGTGCTGGTGGTAGTGGGCATCAATCAGCTGGGTAAAACGCTGGAACAGCTTTAACTCGCCGCGCATGCCGCCTGACGCGTGGTCGTCGAGCTTCGCGTTGCGCAGCAGCAGGGTGAAAACCGCCTGCGCCAGCAGGACCAGGGTATGCTCACGACCGGGCAGCTGTTCCGTGGATTCCCGGGCAATCAGCTGCCAGTAGTGCCTGAGCGCCGCCAGCTCGTCCGGCTTATCCGCCAGCGAGAGGCAGATCCCCGGCAGGCCAAACGCCTCCCGCGTGCCGGGGTAGAGCACTTCCAGCAGCGGCCAGATCAGATCCTCGCGCACCGTCAGGACGTGACCGTCGCTGTCGGATTCGGTGATAAACGCGTGCGGCACCGACGGCGGCGTGAGGACGAACAGCGGGGCCTGCACCGAATAGCGGTGATCGTCGAGCTGCAGCTCAATCTGCCCGGTATCGAGAAAGTGCATCTGAAAGTACTGGTCGTGACGATGCGCCTGCATGTCGCGGCCAAAAAAGGCCGCCATGCGGGCGAAAGACTGGTAGTGCACATCGTCGGTGCCCAGACTTTCGTCGTACTCCTTGCTAATGTCGATATTGGTAATGGGGCTCTGGCACATACCCGCTCCCTAGTGGATCTTCTGCGCCGCGATGCCCGGCTCGCGCGCCAGGCTTTCGCGCTGCGTCATCGGGATGCGCGTCAGCACCAGCGCGCCGACCACCAGCAGCCCGGCGACAAACCACAGCCCGGAGCTGAAGCTGCCGGTGGCGTCGCGCAGGATGCCAATCAGCAGCGGGCTGACGGCAGAACCAACGTTGCCGATGGCGTTGATCACCGCCAGCGCCACCGCGCGGGACTGCAGGCTAATGACCCGATCCGGCGTGGTCCAGAATATCGCCATGGCGGTAAACGATCCGGTTGAGGCCATGATGATGCCAAGCAGCTGGATCAGGCTGTGATCCGTGGCCGAGGCCAGCATCCATCCCGCCGCGGCGAACAGGTACGGCAGGATGGTGTGCTTTTTTCGCTCTTTCAGCCTGTCTGAGCGGCGGCTCCACCAGATCATCCCGAGGATGGTACAAAATTGCGGGATCGCCGCCAGCAGGCCAATCACGATATTGCTGCTGCCGGTGTTGAAGCTTTGCAGGATCTGCGGCGTCCAGATGTTGATCGCGCTCAGCGTATTGGTCAGGCAGAAGTAGGCCAGCGTGTAGAGCAGCACTGCCGGGGTCAGCACCTCGCGCAGCGTTGATTTCGGGGTGACGGGCCGGGCAATGGCGACCTCCTGCTCGCGGGCGATCATCGTTTTCAGCGCCTGTTTCTCGTCATCATCCAGCCAGCTGGCCTGATCCGGCGTGTCGTTGAGGTAAAACCAGGTCACCACGCCGAGCACCACGGACGGCAGCCCCTCCAGCAGGAATAACCACTGCCAGCCTTTCAGGTTCCACAGCCCGTCCATCGCCAGAATGTAGCCGGAGAGGATCGAGCCGAGCATCATGGTCACCGGCATGGCGATCATAAACAGCGCGTTGGCGCGGGCGCGGTGATACGCCGGGAACCACCAGGTGAGATAGACCAGGATCCCCGGCAGGAAACCGGCTTCGGCAATGCCCACCAGCATGCGCAGCACGTAGAGCGTTTCCGGGCTGGTGGCGAACATGGTGCAGGTGGAGGCGATCCCCCATACCACCATGATCCCGGCGATCCAGCGACGTGCGCCGATCTTTGCCAGCATGATGTTGCTCGGGATGCCGCACAGCACGTAGGTGACGTAAAACAGCGTCGCGGCCAGGCCAAACATGGTGGAGGTCAGGCCCAGATCTTTACCCATCGTCAGCCCGGCAAAGCCGATGTTGATGCGATCGAGAAACGAGAAGACAAACAGGATAAAGAGAAAGACGATCAAACGCCGGAACAGTTTGTTAATGGCGCGCTGTTCAACAGCGTGATTATTTTGCAGGGTAGAGGTCGTCATGATGCGCTCCAGATCTTACGTTTAGTAGATGGATTTATTGTTATTAACTGACGTAACCGGGTTTTCGATAAAACGTGCCGCCAGCGCTTCCGCGCCGCGGGCGAGCAGGGTGGTGTCAACGCCGACGGCAACAAACCGCGCGCCGAGATCGAGATAGCGTTTTGCCAGCGCCTCGTTGGCCATCAGAATGCCGGGGGCTTTACCGGCGCTGAGGATCTGCGCGATCGCCTGTTCGATGGCCGCCTGCACTTCCGGGTGCTGTGGATTGCCGGCAAAACCCATGTCGGCGCTGAGATCCGCCGGGCCGATAAACACCCCGTCGACGCCGTTCACGTCCAGGATCTGCGGCAGGTTTTTCAGCGCTTCGCGGGTTTCGATTTGCACCAGCACGCACATGGCGTCGTTAGCCTGCTGCAGGTAGTCCGGAATGCGGTTCCAGCGCGAGGCGCGCGCCAGAGCGCTGCCCACCCCGCGAATGCCCGCGGGCGGATAGCGCGTCGCGCGTACCGCCAGACGGGCCTCGTCGGCGTTTTGCACCATCGGCACCAGCAGGGTTTGTGCCCCCACATCCAGCAGCTGTTTGATCTGCACCGGATCGTTCCACGACGGGCGGACCACCGGCTGGCTCGGATAAGGGGCGATGGCCTGCAGCTGGGTTAAGACGGTCTGCACGCTGTTCGGCGCATGTTCGCCGTCGATCAGCAGCCAGTCGAAGCCGGCGCCAGCCAGTAACTCCGCGCTGTAGCTGCTGGTCAGCCCCAGCCATAAACCAATTTGCGGGCGGCCTGCCTGGAGCGCCGCTTTGAATGCGTTTTGCATCGTTCTCTCCTAAACAAAGCGGCAGCTGATGGCGCCCATGTTGCCGTAGTCCACGTGGAAGGTGTCGCCTCGGCTGGCGGTCACCGGGCGGGTAAACGAGCCGCCGAGGATGATCTGCCCGGGCTCCAGCTGCACGTCATACGGGGCGAGCTTGTTTGCCAGCCACGCCACGCCGTTGGCCGGGTGGTTAAGCACGCCTGCGGCGACGCCGGTCTCTTCGATGACGCCGTTTCGGTAAAGCAGGGCGGAGATCCAGCGCAGATCCAGCTCGTCGGGCTTAATCGGGCGGCCGCCGAGGATCACCCCCGCGTTGGCGGCGTTATCGGAGATGGTGTCGAAGACCTTGCGCGGGCGCTGGGTTTCCGGGTCGACGTTGTGGCAGCGGGCGTCGATCAGCTCCAGCGCGGGGATGACGTAATCCGTGGCGTTGTAGACGTCGAAGAGGGTGCAGTTCGGGCCGCGCAGCGGTTTTGCCAGCACGAAGGCAAGCTCCACTTCGATGCGCGGGACGATAAACCGATCGACGGGGATGTCGCTGCCGTCGTGGAAGAACATGTCGTCCAGCAGTGCGCCGTAGTCCGGTTCGCTAATCTGCGAGCTGGCCTGCATCGCTTTGGAGGTGAGGCCGATCTTGTGGCCCTTCAGCACGCGGCCTTCGGCAATTTTCAGGCTGACCCATTCGCGCTGAACGGCGTAGGCGTCGTCAAGGGTGATCGTCGGGTAGTCGAGGGAGATCTGGCGGATCTGTTCCCGGGACTGCTCCGCCTGATGCAGGCGATGGGCGATCAGGGTGTGGGTGTGTTTGTCGAGCATGGCGATATCCTTTATGCGGCTGTTGCCGGGTGGCGCTTTGCTTACCCGGCCTACGATGTAAGGGGCGGTGTGCGCTCGCTATTTAAACAACGCGTGCACGTTGTTTTGTTTGTAATTGAGCGTCGGGTGCAGTTCGTCCAGCTCAAACGACAGCGCCAGATAGCGGCTCGCCATCAGCTCTGCAAAATGCGTTTTGATCAGCGCAAACAGCATTTCACCCACCTCTTCCCGGCTCTCCAGGCTGCGCCCGGCACCTATCTTCAGTGTCATATGGACAAAGGCGTAATCATGTTTACCGTCGGCCATCTGCCAGGTATCCAGCCAGTGGGCGCGGCTGCGGATACCGCCGAGCGGGAAGATGCCCGTGGCGGCCAGCGCCTCGTTGACTTTGGCGAACAGCCCCGGCAGGTCGGCCTGCTCGCGGATGTTGTCGGTGCATTCAGCAATAAAGTGCGGCATGGTGGCTCCTTAGGCGGGCAGAGGGAAAACGGCGTTAACCTGGCCGGTGCCGGAGCTGGCGAACAGCTCGGTGAGAAACTCCACCTTGCCGTCGTATTTGTCCCAGCCGAGCATCCCCAGCAGCATCACCGTGTCGTGCATGTTGCCCTCGCCGTAGCAGTAGTCGGCATACTCCGGCAGCATGCTGCAGAATTCTTTGAACTGGCCCTCGCGCCAGAGCTTCACCACCCGTTCGTCCATCTGGCGGTCGAACTCGCGGGTGTAGCTGTTCATCCCTTCCTCCGCGCGCTGGTCGTCAATAAAGCGGTGCGACAGCGAGCCGCTGGCGAGCACCGCCACGGTACCGTCGTATTTTTCGATGGCGCTGACGATGGCCTCGCCCAGCCTGCGGCTGTCGGCGAAGTCGTGAACCGTGCAGAACGCCGAGATGGAGACCACTTTGAAGTGCTTATCCGCGTTCATGTAGCGCATCGGCACCAGCGTGCCGTACTCCAGCTTGAGGCTCGGAATGTTGTGCGCTTTGGCGCGCACGCCGAGCTTCACCGCCTCGTCGGCGATCAGCTGGCCAAGTTCCGGGTTGCCGTCGTAGTCGTAGGTCATGTCGCGGATAAAGTGTGGCAGCTCGTTGCTGGTGTAGACGCCAGAGAAATGGTCCGCACAGTTGATGTGATAGGCGCTGTTCACCAGCCAGTGGGTGTCAAACACGATGATAGTGTCCACGCCCAGCTCGCGGCAGCGCTTGCTGATCTCTTTATGCCCGTCGATGGCACCCTGACGGCAGCCGTGGTTTTTACCCGGCAGCTCGGAGAGGTACATCGACGGCACGTGGGTGATTTTTGCTGCTAACGCCAGTTTACCCATGATCAGATCCCCCACTTTGGAATCGGATGGTCGCCCATGGAGATGCAGACGTTCTTCATCTCCGCGAACACCTCAAAGCTGTATTCGCCGCCTTCGCGCCCGGTGCCGGAGGCCTTGACGCCGCCAAACGGCTGGCGCAGGTCACGCACGTTCTGGGTGTTGACGAACACCATGCCGGCTTCGATGTTGCGCGCCAGACGCAGCACTTTGCTGACGTCCTGGGTCCAGATGTATGACGCCAGGCCGTACTCCACGTCGTTGGCCAGACGCAGGCCTTCCGCTTCATCTTTAAACGGCAGCAGGCAGGCCACCGGCCCGAAGATCTCTTCCTGCGCCACACGCATGCGGTTGTCGACATCCGCCAGCACGGTCGGGCGCAGGAAGTTGCCGCCCTTCAGGTGCGCAGGCAGGTCGGCTGGCTTGTCCGGACCACCCGCCAGCAGGGTTGCCCCCTCTTCAATGCCGAGGCGAATGTAGCCCGAGACTTTTTCCCAGTGCTGCTTGCTGATCAGCGCGCCAATCTGGGTGTTCGGATCCGTCGGGTCGCCCACGCGCAGGCGGTTGGCGCGCTCGGCAAAGCGCTTCACGAATTCCGGGTAGATGCTCTGCTGGATGAAGATGCGCGAGCCGGCGGTGCAGCGCTCGCCGTTGATGGAGAAGATGGTGAACAGGGCGGCATCCAGCGCGCGCTCGATGTCGGCATCCTCAAAAATCAGCACCGGGGATTTGCCGCCCAGCTCCATGGAGTACTTCTTCAGCCCGGCGTTTTTCATGATGTTGCGCCCGGTGGCGGTGCCGCCGGTAAAGGAGACGGCGCGCACGTCGTGATGGCGCACCAGCGCGTCGCCCGCCGTGGCGCCGTAGCCCTGCACCACATTCAGCACGCCCGCCGGAATGCCCGCCTCCAGCGCCAGCTCGCCCAGACGATCGGCGGTCAGCGGGGAGAGTTCAGACATCTTCAGCACCGCGGTATTGCCTAACGCCAGGCACGGGGCGACCTTCCAGGTGGCGGTCATAAACGGCACGTTCCACGGCGACACCAGCGCGCAGACGCCCACCGGCTGCACCAGGGTGTAGTTGAGCATCTTGTCGTCAACCGGGTAGGTTTTGCCGTTCATCTGCTGGCACACCTCGGCGAAGAATTCGAAGTTGTGCGAGGCGCGCGGAATGAGGACGTTTTTGGTCTGGTGGATCGGCAGGCCGGTATCGGCGGTCTCCATGGCGGCGATCTCCGGGACGTTCTGGTCGATCAGCTCCCCCAGGCGACGCATCAGGCGCGCGCGCTCTTTCATTGGCAGGTTGGCCCATTTCGGGAAGGCCTCTTTTGCCGCCGCCACGGCCTGATGGACTTCGGCTTCACCGCCGGAGGCCACTTCTGCCAGTACCTCGCCGGAGGCCGGGTTGGTAGTGTGGAAGTAGTCGCTTCCCGCCACGTTTTTGCCGTTGATCCAGTGGTTAATTTTTTTCATTTTGCCGTCTCCTCATTCACAATCCGGTTCACCAGGCGTCCAACGCCCTCCACTTCCACCACCACTTCATCGCCCGGCACCACGTCGGAGAGCCCTTTCGGCGTGCCGGTGGCAATCATGTCGCCGGGCTGCAGGGTCATAAAATCGCTCAGATACGCAATCAGGTACGGGATGCTGAAGATCAGATCCGCCGTGGTCCCTTCCTGGCGCAGCTCGCCGTTGACGAAGGTGCGCAGGGTGAGGTTGTGCGGGTCGGGAATGGCCGCTTTCGGCACGATGTTCGGGGAAATGGGCGTCAGCCCGTCGCGGCTTTTGACCCGCAGATTTGGTCGGTAGTAGTTTTCCAGATAGTCGCGGATGGCGTAGTCGTTGCAGACCGTATACCCCGCGACATAGTCCATCGCCTCGGCTTCACTGACCTTGCGCGCGGTTTTCCCGATAACCACCACCAGCTCCGCCTCGTAGTGCATGTACTCAACGTTGTTCGGGCGTACCGAGGTCTGGTTGTCGCCGTTAAAGGTATTCGGCGCTTTGATAAACACCAGCGGCTCGGTCGGCGGCTTGAAGTCCAGCTCGCTGGCGTGATCGGCGTAGTTCAGACCGAGGGCAAACAGCGTGGGATGCGGATGCGCGCCGTGAGCGATGGCCACGTCGCGTTCAGCCACCACCGCGTTTTCCAGCGGGGGAAATCCTTTCGCCAGAATGCGCACGCGATCTCCCGGCTGCAGCGCGACGCGGGAGTGTGGGGTGCCGAGCAGAATGGCATCACCCGGATTGAGGGTGGCGAACTCGCTCAGGGCACTCAGCAGTTCGGCGGCGTTACGCTGCAGATCGGCGGTGTTCCAGTGGTCCGCTTCGCGACCGTTGATCTCGGTGATGATGGTCAGGTTATCCACGTTATCAACGGCGGCCAGCTCGCCGAGCGGGCAGAATCCGTCGCGGCATTTGGCCTTGATGGCCGGGCGGTAGAAGCTCTCTTCCGGCAGGCTCACCTCGTTGGCCAGCGCATATCCTGCGATGTACTCCGCGGCATTCTCGACGCGCACCCTGCTGGCGGTTTTGCCCACCACCAGTGCGACCGTCGCACCGCTTAATACCGTTTCCCCCTGCGGGAAGGGGATCGGCTCGCCGGTGCGAATCACGGTGTTATGTGGCTTGATGAACCACACCGCCGTTTTTGGCGGGGTGTTGTAGGGGGCTTTTTCGAACGCCTCACGCCAGGCTTGACGCTGGCTTTGATGGTTCAGCGCCACGGCAAAAACAGTACCTTTCATTCACATACTCCTCACCCCGGTGGTCCGGGTGGTGATTTCATTAATATGTTAATGATCTGGTTTTAAGCTTTTGCTGTTTATTTCGCAATCAGAAGTGAAGAATTTGTGATATGAATAACAATAAATTTACATGTCAATCATTATTTCAAAGTAAATCAGCGTGTTAATAAAATTGGCGGGTTTCTGTTAGACTTTTTGACAGAAAACGCGTTGTTTATAAAAACATCTTTTAGTGATTGTTTACTTGTTAATGATGTGAAGGGGAGAGCTATGCATGACTCATTAACCATTGCGCTGTTACAGGCGCGGGAAGCGGCGATGTCGTACTTCCGACCGATTGTGAAGCGCCATAACCTGACCGAGCAGCAGTGGCGGATTGTGCGCGTGTTGGCTGAACATCCGTCGATGGATTTTCACGATCTGGCGTTTCGTACCTGTATTTTGCGCCCGAGCCTGACCGGCATTCTGACGCGGATGGAGCGCGACGGCCTGGTGCTGCGCTTAAAGCCGGTGAACGACCAGCGCAAGCTGTACGTGTCGCTCACCAAAGAGGGCACTGCGCTGTATGAGCACGCCCAGGCACAGGTGGAAGAGGCGTATCAGCAGATTGAGGCGGAATATACCCCGGAGAAGATGAAACAGCTGACCGCGCTGCTGGAAGAGTTTATTGCGCTCGGAAACCGGCATAACGCAGCGCGGGAAGAAGAGTAAAAACCCCAAATTCCAGGATGATTTTCGTAAAGTTTTCTCTTTCCAGGCCGAAAATTCTGTATCTGTCTGAGGAAAGAGAAAACATGTTAAACCGTATCAAGATTGTCACCAGTTTAATGCTGGTTTTAGCGATATTTGGCCTTTTACAACTCACATCCGGTGGTCTTTTCTTCAATGCCCTTAAGCATGACAAAGAGAATTTCACTGTTCTGCAAACCATTCGTCAGCAACAGTCCACGCTGAACGCCAGCTGGGTAGCGTTGCTGCAAACCCGTAATACCCTGAACCGTGCGGGTATCCGCTATATGATGGATCAGAGCAATATCGGCAGCGGCGCGACCGTTAACGATTTGATGCAAATTGCATCTGCGTCTCTGAAACAGGCGGAAAAAAACTGGGCTGCCTACGAAGCCCTGCCGCGCGATCCGCGTCAAAACGACGCTGAAGCGATGGAGATCAAACGCAACTATGACATTTACCACGGTGCGCTGGCGGAGCTGATTCAGCTGCTGGGTGCAGGCAAAATCAACGCCTTCTTCGATCAACCGACCCAGAGCTACCAGGACGGTTTTGAGAAGCAGTATGTGAGCTACCTGCAGCAGAACGACAAGCTATACCAGATTGCGGTTGAAGACAGCAACAGCTCCTTCAGCCAGGCTATCTGGGTGCTGGTAAGCGTGCTGATTGCCGTGCTGGTGGTGATCGTGGCTGTCTGGCTGGGTATCAAGCAGGCGCTGATCTCCCCGCTGACGCGTCTGATCGACAACATTCGCCATATCGCCAGCGGCGACCTGGTGAAGCGCATTGAGGTGCAAGGCGCTAACGAGATGGGTGAACTGGCCGACTCGCTGCGTCATATGCAGAGTGAGCTGGTGAGGACCGTTGGCGACGTGCGTAACGGCGCGAATGCTATCTACAGCGGCGCGAGCGAAATCGCGATGGGCAATAACGACCTCTCCTCCCGTACTGAACAGCAGGCGGCTTCCCTGGAAGAGACCGCTGCCAGTATGGAACAGCTGACGGCGACCGTTAAGCAGAACGCCGAGAACGCCCGTCAGGCGAGCCATCTTGCGCTGAGCGCCTCTGAAACCGCGCAGAAAGGCGGTAAAGTGGTGGATAACGTGGTGCAAACCATGCGCGATATCGCGGGCAGTTCGCAGAAAATTGCCGACATTATCAGCGTGATCGACGGTATTGCTTTCCAGACCAACATTCTGGCTCTGAACGCGGCGGTTGAAGCGGCGCGTGCGGGCGAGCAGGGTCGTGGTTTTGCGGTGGTGGCAGGTGAAGTGCGTAACCTGGCACAGCGCAGCGCCCAGGCGGCACGTGAGATCAAGAGCCTGATCGAAGACTCCGTGGGCCGTGTGGAAGTGGGCTCAACCCTGGTGGAAAGTGCCGGTGAAACCATGGGTGAGATCGTGAATGCGGTCACCCGCGTAACGGACATCATGGGGGAGATCGCCTCTGCGTCTGACGAACAGAGCCGCGGTATCGACCAGGTGGGTCTGGCGGTGGCGGAGATGGATCGTGTGACCCAGCAGAACGCCTCGCTGGTAGAAGAGTCTGCCGCGGCTGCGGCCGCGCTGGAAGAGCAGGCGAGCCGCCTGACGCAGGCTGTGGCGGTGTTCCGCATTCAGCAGGAGCAGATGAAAGCGCGCGAGTTTGCATCCGCAAAAACGGTGTCCGCGCCGGTGATGACGCGTAAAACCGCGACTGCCGATGCCGGTGATAACTGGGAAACCTTCTAACGCCGTGGGTGGTGCCGGGTGGCGGCTTCGCCTTACCCGGCCTACGGTTCAGGTTTTTTAGGCCCGGTGGGCGATATTAAAGAGGCAGGCGCATGGCGCAGCGAGCGTCATACGCCAGACCGTGCTCTGCCTCTTCTTCCCTCTTCTGACGTAGCTCAGGCGTGAGTTCAGTGACGTATTCAAACCCCAGCCGCGCATAGAACGGCGCATTCCATGGCACCTCGCGAAACGTCGTCAACGTTAACGCTGTCAGCCCCATTTTGCGGGCATGGTCAGCCGCACAGGCGATGAGTTGTCGACCTATCCCTTTTCCCTGCCAGGCCCGATCAACCGAAAGCTCCACAATAAACAGCGACGACGCGTGCGCTTCGGTAAGGATAAACCCCACGGGGCGGCCGTTCGCCAGCGCCAGCCAGCTGAACCCGCGTTCGGCATAGTCGAGGTGTTGCTCAGCGGTAATGACCTCGCCGTCAGCAAGCCAGGCGAATTCCGGGATGTCACGAAATCGTCCGGCCGCCGCGCGTTCAATAGCGGACAGGGCGGCCACATCGCCGGAACGTGTGGGACGAACGGTAATGTGAAGGTCAACCATCAGCCTGCGGTTCTCACAATTTTGATCTCTACCATGCCAATCCCAATCTCACGCGGTGAGTGTCCAAGGATATTCCCCTCATTCGTCGACTGCGGGTCAGGTGGCACAATCACCAGGGTATTGCTGCGTGAGGGATTGTCAAAATGCAGCGTGTGTGTGGTCACGTCGTTTCCAAGCGTCAGCGTCTGCTCGCTATCGCCCACGCGGACCGGCACGGGCTTGTTGGCGTTGGGGCCGTACGCTCGGGCCGTGATCACCAGATCAAATTGTTCCGGCAGAGGATGGGTGTACTCAATTTTCACCTCGTTGCCCAGCTGCGCGTTCGACCAGCGCCCCCAGGACTCCGGACGGGAGATGCCGCTAAACTGTTTCACCTCTTCCGGCGCGCCGGCCACGTTAAAGATAAAGCTGTCCGCCTTGTAGCGAATATCGTTATCGACGATTTTCAGCATGTCGACGTTACGCTGATAGCGTGCGGTATCAATCACCGCGTCTTTGAAAGCGGTTTTGCCTTTCCATACCGCTTTATCCACATGCTGAACGGTTTGCTCCCCGCCAAGCTGGCCCTGAGAGACGCACCAGTCGGTAGAGAGCGCCAGCGGCTGGGACCAGAGCTGGCCCATTTTGTAGCATCTGTCAACCCAGACAAAGTTATCGCGCGGGGCAAAATCGGCGAGCTGATAACGCAGCGGCGCGGAATATTCGCTCTCCGGCAGCGGCTCGACGCGACTCTCCGACACGCGTAACAGCAGCGGCAGACGGAAGTTGCTGCCCGAGAAGGCAATGGTGTTTTTATCGCGATCGATGGTGAAGTCTTTCATCTCTTTCGGGAAGTTCCACAGGCGGATGATGTCTGGCTTCCAGGCGAGGATTTTCTCCTTCATGTTGAGGAACACTTCTGACAGGGATTGCCCCGACAGCGTGCTGCGGCCAAGGCCAATAAAATTATCTCCGCCCAGAATGTCCAGCACGGTCGCCCCGTTATCCATGGAGTTGCGTTTGGTGGCGATCACCTCCTGCCGCGGCTGGTCGCCGCGCAGGACGAAGAACAGATTGCTGCGATCCTGCTTGTTGAGCTGATCCCAGGCGCTGTTTTTCATCGCCAGATGGTCAGACGAGATGACGATGACGGTGTTTTTAAACCAGGGCGAGGCTTTGATCTTCTCGACCAGCGCGGCGATGTGCTCCTGGCTACAGGTCACGGCGCTGAAGGAAGTGTTGTTTTTGCCATCGACATCATAGCGTTTGCGCTTACAGGTGCGTGAGACGAACCCATCCGGATGATGCGTATCCACCGTCAGGGCAAAGAGCGAGAAGCGTTTGCCCGCGCGGGAGAGTTCCTCGAATTTCTTCCAGGTTTCGTCCAGCACGGTATCGTCATAGAAGCCCCAGTCGTTACGGTAGCCCGGATCGGCCACCGTCGTTTTTAACTCTTCCGAGCCGTACAGGTGGTCAAAACCGTGGGATTTCAGGAACACATCTTTTCCGGCGAAGCGCAGGTTTGCCCCCTGCATAAAATAGTTTTCGTAGCCGGAGTTTTTCAGGATGTCGCCGAGGCAAATATTTTGGGGGAAGAACGTCGACATTGAGGCTGAGGCGTTCCCTTCAAAAGGGGCGAACAGCGGAATACCGCACTGGGAGGCGACCATCCCGGCGATGGTGTAGTCCGTACCGGGTAACTGCATGGTGTGGCTGAAATCGAGGCCTTCGTTTTTCAGTGCGCCCAGGTCTGGCGTCAGGTTCGGGAAGGCGTCGTTATCAAAGTAGGTGCGCTCCAGGCTTTCACCGTAGATATAGACCAGATTGAGTTTCGGGTTGGCGATCGTTTTCGACGGTTCTTTGTAGTAGGCCACAAAATCCGGGTCGCCGTCGCGCGACTGGGATTTCACCAGCTCGGTGATCTGATGGAACGCCGGGCTGGCGTCGACGGAGGCCAGCGCCAAAACTAACGCCAGCAGGCTGTAACCATGGTGGTGCGGATGATGGCGACGTCGACGCAAGACCCAGGCAAGCGCGCCAAAAATCGTCACCAGCGCGACGACGAGGCCGAGCCCCGGAAGTATGTACTTACCTACGCCTGCGCCGGTCAGGCTGTTCGTCAGCGTGTAGAGCACCGCGTCGTTAATGCCGTCACCGGTAAAGTAATCGCTGGCGTATAAAGTAATGTTTAAAATAATAAAAATGCCAAGCACCACCAGCGTGGC
Source organism: Enterobacter sp. WCHEn090032 (assembly GCF_003986875.1). Lineage (NCBI taxonomy): Bacteria > Pseudomonadati > Pseudomonadota > Gammaproteobacteria > Enterobacterales > Enterobacteriaceae > Enterobacter > Enterobacter sp. WCHEn090032. The sequence goes on along the minus strand of NZ_RXRN01000023.1, from coordinate 34,452 downwards.
GATAAACCACCAGGTGTTACGGCCGGCTTTCCAGGCATAGACGCCGACAGAAGCCAGAAAAAGGGCAAGGGACATTAATTCTGACAACAGCATATCCTCATGACGCCAGGTGCTTCGCTGGCTAACTGTTTATTTTTTAGGTCATACAATGTAATTGCGATGTCGTTTAGCTGCAATTTTAGTGTCACGAAAGTGTGCTGTTGTTAGGATTTGGTTTAGAAAATCGTTTTTATGAAGGGTGTCGCATCCTGACAAACGGACGCTCTGACGGTGGCTGGTAGGGAAAATGCTCGTTTAGCGCCGCGTTGCAAGACTATCGCATTAAACGCGGCGTGTTGTGGCAGAAAATGGGGCCGATCAGGAGATGAAATTAACGCCTTGTTTCAGCACCAGATCGCAGGCTTTGGTTTTCACCTCTTTTGCCAGTGACGAGTTGCCGAGAGTGCTCAGGTTAAGCTGCTGGCCGTTTTGCGCATTAAGCAGACCCTGAATACCGTCCATATAGTTGGTATCCGCTTTCTGCTCCTGGGTATCCAGACCCAGTTTACCCAGCACCTGGTTTTTCACGTTTTGCGCGTCGGTCACGGAGGCCAGTTTTTGCTTCGCGCAATATTCCAGAATCCCCGCCGCGTTGTTCATCGTGCCCGCGCTCAGGCTCTGGGCGCTGTTACCCAGCAGGCTGGTGAGGGAAGAGGCGGAGAGGCCGCCCTGAGAAGAGCTGCTCTCTTTGGTCAGCTGGTTTGCGGCGCTTGACAACGACTCCTGCCAGGAGGCTGCCTGCGCTGCGCCGGTAACCAGCAGCGCGCCTAAAAAGGTGCTGATAACAATCTGTTTTTTCATATTGGCTTTCTCAAAAAGGTCCGTTTTGGGCCGGAAGGGGTTCCAGTATATACCTGCGCCCTGTCGGCGATTCCTGGAACTGTCTTAATACTCTTTGCCGGTGACGCGGCTGCGGTAACTTTCCCAGTCGAAGATGACATACAGGCTGTTACCCAGCTTCATGCGGTCCATGACGCGTTCCCCCAGCAAGCGGGTCATCTCATCGATATTGTGGTTCGTTAACATGCCGGTGGGGCGCTTGGAGGAGGAGCGGCGATCGACAATCTGGTTGATGATCACCTTTTCATAACGGGATTCGGTCTGAACCCCGATCTCATCGATGACCAGCAAATCCACATTACTCAGATCGTTAAGCAGTTGCTCTTCGCTGGTTTCCCGGTTGCTGAAGGTGTCTTTCATCGCAGACATGATATCGGCCACGGTGATGATAAGGACCGACTTCCCGCGCAGAAGCAGTTCGTTGCAAATGGCGGCGGCCAGATGGTTTTTACCGGTGCCCGGCTTACCGCTGAAGATGAAGCTGGCGATATTGCCGTCGAATTCATCAACATACTGACGTGCGGCGGCGAGCGCGTTCATCTGCCCGTTGGTCTCGATTTTATAGTTATCAAACGAGCAATTCTGGTGCAGGGGACGAATACCGGAACGGTTGAAGGTGCGCTGCATTTTCATCGCCCGGTTTTCGCGGGCGAGGGCCGCGGCGCGGATCTTTCCCTGCTCTTTTTGCCACGCCAGCAGCTCTTCCCCCGTCGTGAAAGCGGGCTTTACGTTGGCAGGCATCATTTTTTGCAGTCGTTTCATCAGGTCGCCGACATTCTTCATTTCGCACCTCGGAATCCACTCGGGATCTGTTTATCCGGTTCGGAAAACGCGTTGATATCGCGTTTTGGCTGGCCATTGTTGCTGGCGCGGGTAATTTGCAGATGACGCGCGAGCTTTTGCTGCCACTGAATATGGGTGAAGACTTTACCTTCCGCCTGCCACCAGGCGGTAAATGCGGCGAGCTCTTCAGCGGTAGCCGGCTGGGTTAACGCAATGCCCCACAGCGCGGCCTGGCGCTGAAAATCTGCATCCGGTTGCCAGCCCGCGTAGAGGGCAAATTTTCCCATCGGAACGGTCACGGGCGCGTTAACCGGCTCATCGAAGAACTGGTTATCCAGCGTGATATCACTCGCCGGGCGTGACAATTGCGCTTCAGTTTCCAGGAGCTGTGCCAGACGTTCCGGTGTGATTGCGTAAAACGCCGGAGCGTTGTCGGCAAAAACCGCAACTGTGCCACCTTCGGCGTGGGTCAACACACCGCGTGGGTCGCGCATAAAGGCATCAATACCAGCAATGCTGGTGGTCAGGATTCTGGAGGACATAACGCTTTCTCTACTGAATGACTACGGGCGTGATATGGGCTTATGGTAGCACAGAGAGGAAGAGGGAATGGAGGGGGATTTCCCCGGCAGCGCTGCGCTTACCGGGGCTACAGTGGCAGGACTGATAAGCGCAGTGCCATCAGGCATTTATCACGCGATGATATTCAGGGTCACGTCGATGTTGCCGCGGGTCGCGTTAGAGTACGGGCATACAATGTGCGCGGCATCCACCAGCTTTTTGGCTTCAGCTGGATCCATACCTTCAACATGGATGTTCAGCTTTGCTTCAATACCAAAGCCGGTTGGCAGTGGACCAATACCCACTTCACCTTCAATAAAGGCGTCTTTTGGCAGGGTAAATTTGTCGCGCGCGGCCACGAACTTCATCGCACCCAGGAAGCAGGCGGAGTAGCCCGCCGCAAACAGCTGCTCAGGGTTGGTGACGTCTCCGCCCATGCCGCCCATCTCTTTTGGCACACCCAGTTTGACATCCAGTACACCATCGGAAGAGGTCGCGCGGCCGTCACGGCCACCGGTTGCTTTTGCTTTGGCGGTATAAACAACTTTTTCTAAAGACATGGCAGGTTCCTCATCTTGCTTTAATGTGTGCTATTAAATAGCGTGCGATATATATGGTTAAATAAAGACGCATAAAGTATAGCCTTACGCGCGCTGAATATGTTGTCGCAAAAGCTCCAGCTGCTGCTTGAGCGACAGCAGGGTGTCGGTATCACACTGCGCTGCGCATCCCACCGCATGGGGGATTCCTGCAGCCTGCTGCTGAAGTTCACGTCCCGCATCACTCAGGGTAACGGCGACCTGACGTTCATCCTGGCGCGAGCGCTGACGGTTTATCAGCCCGGCGCTTTCCAGACGTTTTAACAGCGGCGTCAGGGTGGCAGAATCCAGAAACAGCCGTTCACCGATGTCCGACACCGTGATGTCATCCTGCTCCCACAGCACCAGCATGACCAGGTATTGCGGGTAGGTCAGGTTCAGCGGTGCCAGCAGTTGCCGGTACAGCTTATTTAGCGCCAGGTTTGCCGAATAAAGGGCAAAGCAGAGCTGGTTATCCAGCCTGAGCGCAGCGGTTGCGTCGTGTGTTTTCGCGTTCATGAGATAACTATAGATAGTGCGCGATTTAATTGCAAGCAATTTTATGGGCAGGTATAACGCAGGGCCACCTGAACGGCCATTTTACGGTAGTGCTGGCGCTGCGCCGCTTCATCTGCACCCTCTTCAAACAGCAGCGTAAAGGTGTAGCTGTTGGCAACGTAATGAAAGCTGAAACTGCTGATCAGACGATGCAGATCGCGCGCGTCAACCGTCTGGCTGAATAACTGTTTTTCTTTCCCCCGGCGCAGGATCCCTTCCAGCAGATCGAGCGCGCTACGGTTGACCTGGCGAAGGTAACTCGACTGCTGCATAAAGCGGCCACGCTGCATGTTTTCCATGCAGATAATCCGGATGTAATCCGGGTGGTCGGCGTGGTAGTCAAAGGTGGCTTCCACCAGTTCGACCAGCGCTTCGACCGGTGACATGTCTGCGAGGCTAAGCGCTTTTTCACTGGCGCGGATCTGGGTGTAAACATATTCCAGTACGAGGAGATACAGGTTTTCTTTGTTCTTAAAATGGTAAACCACCATCCGCTTGGTGGTGCCTGCTTTCTCTGCGATCTGCTCCATGCGGGCGCCGTTCAACCCATATTCGGCAAAAAGCGCGATAGCGCTCTGAAAAATTTTCTCTTTCAGGCTGGATTCTTCAGGGAGTTCGCTGCCAGGGTTAGCCACATCCTTTCCTTATGTTCACCAAACGGACCAGAAAGATTATCTCCATGGCAGCGGGATAACACAAATATCAAACGCGTGGCCGTTTACGGTAGAGCCAGAGTCCGGGGATCGACAATCCGATAGAGAGCGCGCCGACAATGGATGAGGCCTTAAGAAAGTTGCTGAGAAGAAGGATCATCTGCGGTTCGGTGTAGCCAAAATGGCTGATTTTCACCGCCGAAATCATCGCCGTATAGGCCGAAATACCGGGGAACATCGGGATCACGGCGGCGACGGTGAAGACTTTCGGATGCGCCAGATACCAGCGCGACCACTGGATACCGATGCTGCCGACCAGCATAGAGGCCATAAAGGTCGACCATTCGATGTTAAAACCCGCCGTCATCATCACCATGCGCGATCCATGACCGATGGCGCCCAGCAGTGCACACCATGGCAGAGCGCGTTGCGGAACGTTAAATACCATCGCAAAGCCGACGGCAGGAATGGCGGCCAGGGCCATATCCTCAGCCAGCGCCAGCAGAAAATCTATCACGCCCATCCGCGTAACCCCCAGAGTGTCATGGCCATGACCACGCCGATGCAGGTCGCCAGGGTCAGCAGACTGGCGATAGCCCAGCGTGCCAGGCCAGTATTGATATGCCCTTTAAACATGTCGGCGACGGCGTTAATCAACGGGAAGCCCGGTACCAGCAGAAGGACACTGGCGGCCATGGCGATCGTCGGGGTGCTGGCAAATTGCGGCAGACGCAGGAGGAGGCCAGACACCGTGGTGGCGACAAATGCGGTAATGCAGAAGTTAATTTGCGGGTGTAGCTGCCGGTGTGTCAGCAGCTGGCGAACATACATGGCGATACTGCTGGCAAAAAAGGTGACGATCGCCCCATCCCAGCCGCCTTTATTGAGCTTACAAAAGCAGGCGCACGAGAGCCCCACCATCAATACGACCAGCCAGCGTGGATAACGTAATGGCTTAATCTGGTTGAACCGTTTTTCTATCTCATTGAGATCGAGAAGCTTATGTTCAGCAAGAATGACGATATGTTGCACTTCGGTCACGACGTGCATGTTAATGCCACGGTCATGATTTTTGCGGGTGGAGGTCAGGCATTGACCGTCTTTGATGGTGGTCAGCACAATGGCGTTGGATGAGATGGCGCTTTCTACGCTGTCCATACCCAAAGCCAGCCCCAGCCGGGTTGACAGCTCCTCGACCAGCGCGCTTTCCGCGCCGTGCTGGAGCAAAAAAAGACCGCACTTTATACAGAGCCGCGTGATAGCACGCTGCGTTGACCGATCTGCCTGCATGTATTGTCCCGAAGATGATGGAGAGTTGCCGTTTAGCTCACGATGATTACTTTTAGCACAAAGTGCAGTGTCTCTTGCTGTGGGTCAGATCAAGGTTTATGCAAACAGTGGCAACCCGTGTCGCAGAAGGGCGGGGGATTAATCTATTAATGCAGTGAATTCTTTATATAGAGATATAAAATATTTGTATTAAGTTATTCTAATTTTATATTGTCATTATTTTAATGGGTTCGGAATTAAATTTATTTGCGCTTTGTGAGATATTACCGTTGTTTTAGGCATTTCCTAAACTAAAAAACATATCTCATCTTCTGTTTGTATTAATCGGTTTTATACTCAGGGACGAAAATAGTGATAGAACGTTGTGTTTTGACGTTACGCATTCTATGAAAAATGGACACGGAGGGTCTATGTTGTCATTGCATGGTAAGCATGGCGTGGTTATTAGCCGGATACCCGTCATGCAAAATGGGTTAGGGGGCGTGATGTCACGTCATTTCCCTGATGTTGAATTGACGTATTGCCGCTCACTGCAGGAGTTAACCCTGCTTCAGCTACGCCGCGCAGATGTCATTATTGCCGATATTTCAGGTGAATACAGGAATCCTCGGGGTACGCTCGAAGAGTATTACGCATTATTGAATCAATATCGGGAAATTCACTGGATCTTTTTAGTTTCGCGCCCGCTATATCCTGTTGCCGTTGAGCTACTGATGCGGCCAGAAAGCACGTTGCTTTCTGAAATGGAGCCGATTGAAGGCGTGGTGGCGGCTATTCGGGCTGGTCGCGAGCGGGCGGAGCGGATAAGCCAGACGTTATTAACACCGGAACCTCAGGGAGTGGAAGAGGAAGACGAGTCATTTATCGCGCTCACCCACTCCGAACGCAAGGTATTACGGCTGTTAGGTAAGGGATGGGGTATTAACCAAATCGCCACGTTGCTCAAGAAGAGCAATAAAACGATTAGTGCCCAAAAAAACAGTGCGATGCGACGGCTCTCCTTACGAAGTAATGCCGATATGTACGCCTGGATCAACAGTACGCAGGGAATGAGAGAGCTGAGTTTAATGTCAGCCTATGGAGAGTTCGAGGAATGGAAAAAACCGATTCACCAAGACATATTGCCGTCATCGAAAATTGCACGATGAGTGCTATTGGGCTAAAGAATCTTTTTACTCTGTCCACGCTGAACCATTATCAGCTGCATCTGTTCAGTGAATTTGACAGCTTTAAGAAGGCGCTTCATCAGGTCAATTTTTTCTCGCTCATCTATTCACTTTCCGATGCGCGAGAAGAACGGCGTAACTGCCTGGCACATCTGCGGGACCTCGCGTTCACGCATAGCCATATCCAGCGCATTATCCTGGTCTCTGATGTGACAGAGGCTCGGTTAATTAGCCATCTTTCGCCGTCACGTCTTCACGGCGTGGTCAGTAAGTCAATGACGCTTGAGCAGTTACAGAACGAATTCGTGGTGTTGTTAAGTGAAACGCTGCGCATCAATGACAATATGCTCAATCACTGGTACCACAGTCAAAACAGGATGTTAAGCCCAACGGAAAGGGCAATTCTGCGTTACATGTCTTGCGGTTATTCCATTCCTGAAATCGCGGCTGAGCTTGAACGCAATATTAAGACCATCCGGGCGCACAAGTTTAATGCGATGGTGAAGCTGGGGGTGAATTCTGACGTAGGGCTACTCGATGCGGCGGATATTCTTACCCATCTTCCGGCAAGGGATCCGCAAAGTTTGGCCCTCAGCAAGGCCACATTTTTATAATCAGTCTTATACGCGCCAGATGGACTCTGGCGCTTCGGTCAGATGCAGACATCAACCCATTTTGCGGAAGTCAGCTCTGCCATTCTGTCAGGTGAAATACGCACAGCACTGTGGATGGCGCCTGCGGCTGGCAGCACTTCAGCATACTGCTTTAAAGAGACATCGCAATAGACTGCGAGTGGATTTTCCAGTCCGAACGGACACACACCGCCAACCGGATGACCAGTAATGGTAACCACTTCATCACTGCTGAGCATGCGCGCTTTCGCACCAAAGGTGTCTTTCAGTTTTTTGTTATCCAGACGCGCATCGCCTTTCGCCACCACCAGAATCACTTCATTCTTCACCTTCAGTGACAGGGTTTTGGCGATCTGTCCCGGCTCAACACGATGGGCGGCAGCAGCCAACGCAACGGTAGCAGTACTCTGGCTAAGCTCGATGATGTCTATATCCGGCGCGTTGTCGGCAAAAAACTGCTGTACAGACTGCAAACTCATTGTTTCCTCCTGACAAATATCCTGCGTAATCTGTCATAAGAAATTATGCTCTGTAAATATCTCTTAAGTAACAAAGATCCCGGACGGCAAAATTCTGGATCCCCTTCACAATCACGGAAACCGGTTACAGTAACCGGTTGCAGAGCGTGATGCGTAGATTAATACTGAGTACGTAACGTCCCCTGTATCCAATAATAAGAGCAAATTATGAAACCATTTCGTCTGAGCAGTACCGCGGGTACACAAGCCAGCAAGGTTGTGAAGCTAATTTATGGAACAACGTACGGCGCGAATGCGCCTGTAATAAACGTCTGACAGGAGATCTGCCATGTCTGCCAACCATGCTGCGTTTAACCTGATATTCCGTTTCGTTGAAAATTACGTCAGCCCGATTGCCGGGCGGATCTCTTCCCAGCGTCATGTTATGGCTATCCGCGATGGGTTTATCTCCGCGATGCCATTTATGATTGTGGGTTCATTTTTATTAGTGTTTGCTTACCCTCCATTTTCGCCGGATACCACCTGGGGCTTCGCACGCGCCTGGCTGGATATGGCGAAGCAATTCGAAGGCCAGATCCTGACGCCGTTTGATATGACGATGGGTATTATGTCCATCTATATTTGTGCGGCCATTGCCTACAACCTGGGTAAACACTACGTCAAATCACATCAGCTGGATCCGTTTATGTGCGCCATGCTGTCGCTGATGGCGTTTCTGCTTGTTGCGGCACCGAAAACCAAAGGCACGCTGCCCGTCGACAGCCTGGGTGGGACAGGGATTTTTACGGCGATTCTGGTGGCCATTTACTGCGTTGAGATGATGCGTTTCCTTAAAGCGCATAACATCGGTATTCGTCTTCCGGACCAGGTTCCACCGATGATCAAAAACTCTTTTGATCTGTTGATCCCGGTGCTGGTGGTGGTATTGACGCTCTATCCGCTCAGCCTGGTGATTCAGTCACAGTTTGGCATGCTGATCCCGCAGGCGATTATGTCGGTCTTTAAACCGCTGGTTTCCGCGGCGGATTCGCTGCCTGCCATTCTGCTGGCCGTGCTAATTGGTCATCTGCTGTGGTTCGCCGGGATCCACGGGGCCGCTATCGTCTCCGGGATGCTGCAGATGTTCTGGCTGACTAACCTTGGCGCAAACCAGACCGCGCTGGCCGCCGGTCAGCCTCTGCCGCATATTTTCATGGAAGCGTTCTGGACGTTCTTTATCGTGATTGGTGGGTCGGGCGCCACAATGGGACTGGTGATTTGCTATCTGCGCAGCCGTTCCGCTCATTTACGTTCTATCGGGCGTTTAAGCGTGGTGCCCAGCTTCTTTAACATTAACGAACCGGTCATTTTTGGTACGCCGATCGTGATGAACCCGGTGTTCTTTATCCCCTTCCTGCTGGCACCGATGGTCAACGCTGTGCTGGCCTGGGCGGCAATGACCTTTGATCTGATTGGCCGTGTCATCTCCGTGGTACCGTGGACGGCACCGGCGCCGATAGGCGCAGCGTGGGCCCTGGGATGGGATTTCCGCGCGGCGATCCTGGTTGTGGTTCTGGCCTGCGTATCGGCAATCATCTACTTCCCGTTCTTCAAAGTTTACGAGAAACAGCTGCTGGAGCAGGAAGCGGAAGAAGCGCAGCGTAATGCGGAAGAGGATAATCAGCAGGTGGCTTAGGTAAAAGCAAAACGGCAACGCAGGTTGCCGTTTTTAGTGTTTGTTCCCTCTCCCCGTGGGAGAGGGCTAGGGTGAGGGCATCAGGCTGAGCCCGACTACTTCAGCGTGCAATCCCCGCACTGCTTAACGTCCGGCAGGCGATAGCGCTGGCAGCAGGTGCGGCGCACCAGAAGCCCATCACGAAGGACAACGGTACGGAATAACGGGTTGTCTCGGCCGTCGGAAAGCTGTTTTGCAAAGAAACAGGACTGACGCAGAGCATCAACACTCTCCTCACCAAGCAGCGGCTTCATTTCCGTGAGATACCAGTGGATTAAATAGCCGGTATTGCTCCAGATAAGCTTCCCGTTAATCTCTCCCGTGGCTTCCAGCGCATCCACGACCGGGATCAGCGCCCGTGTGATCAACAGTTCCATACGTTCCCGGGCAGTCAGTCGCACTGCGCTCTGGACTTCGTGAAGATCAATCCAGAAACAGGCCGCGCGTCCGGTTTCGTGAAACTCGACGTGGAAATGCTCAGGTGAGAGTTCCAGCATGCTCTTCTGCGTTAACAGCGCCAGCATGAGCGGAGGCACCATCAGTCCGATATACCATTGCGCCCAGAGAGAGAGCAGGGGCTTATTTTCCCGCGTCATGGCAGGCTGATTGCGATAAATATGGTCGGAATAGGTGGCCAGCAGCGATTGCAGTTTTGCCGGTTGACGCCACTCTGCGAGCGTCATGGCGTGATGCGGGTGCGCTTCATCAAGCCGGATAAAGTCCAGCAGGTGGGCGCGCGTTTTGGCAATCTTATCCCGTATGGCATCCGCAAGCGAACCATTCCCGCTGGTGAGGGGGGCTCGCCAGAGGAGGGGCTCGACAATATGTGCGGTATGCGTGGCCATAGTTTGGATAGAAATCTAAATGATAATGATTGCCAATCCTAACTATTGCTCATACCAATGGCAAGACTTTTGTCCTGGTGACGTTGCCGTCGTGTTTACGCCGTCTGCAACTCTTCACTCAACAGAATATTGTTGCGCCCCATATGCTTGGCTTCGTAGAGCGCTTTATCCGCTTTTTCCAGCGCGCCTTCTACGTCGTCATCCTCGAAAATGGCGATACCAATGCTGATGGTGACATTTGTCGCGACGCTTTCGTTAAACAAATGCGGGATTTTCAAATCGTAAACTTTCTGACGGATCCGCTCTGCAGTCTGGCGGGCATGCTCAAGGGAAATATTGGTCAGCAGCACCATAAATTCTTCCCCACCAAAACGCGCCACAATATCGCGAGAACGCACGGCATCGCGGATGGCGGCAGAGACACGTTTCAGTGCCTGGTCGCCCATCATATGACCGTAGTGGTCGTTATAGGCTTTGAAGTGATCGATATCCATCAGCAGGACAAAGTGCTCGCCATTTTCTACCGTCGGCAGGTTTTCCAGACGGCTTTGCAGACCGCGACGATTATAGAGTCCGGTAAGAGGATCCATCATGCTCAAATCGGTCAGGGTCTCTCGTTCTTCCAGCAAGCGAGAGAGCAACTCCTGCGCGAAACGATCGTTACGTCGTTGCAAAATGTTATGAATGGCAATTGCCACGACAGGAAGTGCGAAAGAGTAGGACATTCTCAGCCATATATCGTGTTCACTTAGCCACAGGCAGACAATAAACGCGGGCAGTGAGTGCAGGGTAAATGCTTTGATATTACTGGCGAATGCCAGCGTCCCGATAAAAAGCACGGTTAACAGGGCGATTAACAAATAGGTCGTTTGGTCGTGGGTAATTAAGGCGAATTTGGAGGCAATTTGCCAGGCCCACAAAATACCGAAGATCGCTGAAACGACAGGAATATTTATCTTCCGCGCTCTCTTTCTCCAGTGCCAGACGAACAGACCGGTACTGATAGAGAAAATAGCAATCAGAGGGGCAGATAACACGCGTACCGAATTGAGCGGATTTGTTACCGAGAACACTGCAGAGGTTGCGTTCAGAAATAAAAATAAACGTAACGATAATTGATATTTTCTGTGAACCAAAGACCGCCAGGATTGTGATGTCATAGTCGTGTGTTTTTATTAAAATTTAATTAAAACAAATGAGTAGGTGTTGTTTCGCAATAAAATATGCAAAAAACTCAAAGAGTAATTATCAGAAAATCTTTAGATGTTGTTAATAGGTGCGCAATTTATCACCTTAGGCAATTCCTGTCATTACGGGAAAGGTAAAGGTCGGTGGTTTTTAATTCATTCAGCTGACAAATGATAATCTTTGTCATATGATATTGGTTATCATTATCGTTGTAAGGGGCGGAACCATGTTGCACAGGGCGCTGGGAAGTGGTTGGGGGGTATTGCTACCGGGAGCCGTTCTCGGCGGGTTGATGTTTGCCGATCTCTCCCTTGCTGTCTGGAAAGCCATTATCGTGGCAGCACTATTAGTCACGTCAGCCATGATTTGGCACAAGCAACTGCGCCACTTTGTGTTACTGCCATCCTGTGTCGCACTGGTCAGTGCAATGCTGGTGATACTGATGAGTCTGAAATAACAGGGAGAAGAGAACACTCAGAAGGGGTGTAAGATAATTGGTGCGAGGGGGGGGACTCGAACCCCCACATCCGTAAGGACACTAACACCTGAAGCTAGCGCGTCTACCAATTCCGCCACCTTCGCACAGTCATCTTACTGGTTTGATATCGCCTCGTTGGTGCGAGGGGGGGGACTCGAACCCCCACATCCGTAAGGACACTAACACCTGAAGCTAGCGCGTCTACCAATTCCGCCACCTTCGCCCAGTGCGAGCAATATCATTGTGATTTATGGTGCGAGGGGGGGGACTCGAACCCCCACATCCGTAAGGACACTAACACCTGAAGCTAGCGCGTCTACCAATTCCGCCACCTTCGCATACCATCGATACTGTAAAAGTATCGTAACCACGGAGGCGCATTCTAGATGTTTTCAGCTTTACGTCAACAGAAAAGTGCGCGTGATGCCTTGATTGATGCAAAAATGGCCGATAGGCGCGTCGTGTATGGCCGGATGGCGCATTCGCTTATCCGGCCTGGAGGGTGGTGATTACTTTTTGGCCTGACGGGTCATCACGGTGCGGTAGACTTTAAAACGTCCCGTCTGGGCGATGACTTCGTGGAAGCCGAAGGTTTCATCCAGCACTTTCGGGTATGCCAGGAAGGCGTTCGCGACGATACGCAATTCACCGCCGCTGTTGAGATGGCGGACTGCGCCACGGATCAGCGTTTGCGCGGCTTCGAGGCTGGTCTCCATGCCGTCGTGGAACGGTGGGTTAGAGATGATCATATCAAAACGACCGGTGACATCAGAAAAGACGTTACTGGCAATTACGTCGCCTTCAATACCGTTAGCGGCAAGCGTTGCGCGGCTGGCCTCTACCGCCGGTGCGCTGACGTCACACAGGGTTAAACGGACTTTAGGAGAATGGCTGGCGAGTACGGTTGCCAGCACGCCCGCACCGCAGCCGACATCCAGCACTTTGCCTTTGGTATGCGGCGTGAGGGTGGAAAGCAGCAGCTTGCTGCCCGCATCCAGGGCGTCACGGCTGAACACGCCCGGCAGGGTTTTAATGGTCAAACCGTCAAGCGTGTATTCGTCCCAGAATGTCGCGGCATCAAATGTTGCCTGTTTTTCCAGACGGCCATGGTACAGACCACAGCGGCGGGCGCTGTCGACTTTATTCAGCGGGGCATACTCTTCCAGCATCTGCTCTGCGCTTCTCACGCCGCTGCGGTTCTCACCGACGACGAAAATATCGCAGCCGACCGGCAGCAGGGAGAGCAGGTTCATCAGCTGGAACTGGGCTTCCGGTTTGTTCTTCGGCCAGTAGTAGATCAGCGTATCGCAGTCGGCGATATCGCGCTGCTCTGCCACCAGGCTAAAGCGTGCGCGCTCACCCATCTGGCGGCTCAGCACCTGCCAGTGATGGTAATATTGGGTGTGGGCACGGCTTTCAGCACAGTCGAAACGCGCAGGCAGGTCATCCTGCATATCTCCGGCAAACAGAATACGGCTTTCTTCGAAATCATCACTGTGACGCAGCAAGACTTCACTTGCCGGGGTAAATGCAGACATGAATTGTTCCTCAATAAACTCAGGCGGGGATTATAGTAGGTAGATGGCGCAGTTTCGACACATTTGCTATATTTGCGCGCCTGAGAGACAGGAGTTTTCCCTATGACATCCCGACGAGACTGGCAGTTGCAGCAGCTGGGCATTACCCAGTGGGCTTTGCGTCGCCCGACGGCGTTGCAGGGCGAAATCGCCATCTCCATCCCGGCGCACGTTCGCCTGGTGATGGTGGCGGAAGAACTGCCTGCCCTGAATGAACCCCTGATCGGTGATGTCCTTCGCAGCCTGAAGTTGACGGCCGACCAGGTTTTACAGCTGACGCCAGAGCGGGTCGCTATGCTGCCTCCTGACAGCCGCTGTAACAGCTGGCGTATTGGAGAGGCAAATGCGATCCCGCTCCAGGGAAGCCAGATCTGCACGCCAGCGCTGGACGAACTGAAAGCCAACCCAAAAGCGCGAAGCGCGCTATGGCAACAAATCTGCGAATATGAACACGATTTCTTCCCTCACGACGCCTGACCTGACCACAGCGTTTGCGATTGAAACACGCGCCCATGCGTTTCCGTGGAGCGAAAAAACCTTCGCCAGTAATCAGGGCGAACGGTATCTCAACTACCGCCTGGATGTTGACGGCACCATGGCCGCCTTCGCGATTACGCAGGTTGTTCTGGATGAGGCGACGCTGTTTAATATCGCGGTTGATCCTGCGTTTCAGCGCCGTGGGCTGGGAAGAGAACTGCTTACGCACCTCATCCGTGAGCTTGAAACCCGTGACGTTTTCACCCTGTGGCTGGAGGTGCGCGCGTCGAATGTCGCCGCCATCGCGCTCTATGAAAGCTTAGGCTTTAACGAGGCGACAATCCGCCGTAACTACTACCCCACCGCAGAGGGACGTGAAGACGCCATTATTATGGCTCTGCCGATTGGATAACGAAAATAAGGTTGTAACGATGAAATGGGACTGGATTTTCTTTGACGCCGATGAAACGCTGTTTACGTTCGATTCGTTCGGGGGTCTACAGCGGATGTTTCTCGACTATAGCGTGACCTTCACCGCTGAGGATTTTCAGGACTATCAGGCGGTCAACAAACCGCTGTGGGTGGATTACCAGAACGGTGCCATCACCGCGTTACAGCTTCAGCACCAGCGCTTTGACGTCTGGGCGGAACGCTTAAATGTCAGTCCGGGAACGCTGAACGAGGCCTTTCTGAACGCCATGGCCGATATTTGTGCGCCGCTGCCGGGGGCCGTGTCGTTGTTGAATGCACTGAAAGGCAAAGTAAAACTGGGGATCATCACCAATGGTTTTACCGCCCTGCAGCAGATCCGCCTTGAGCGTACCGGCCTGCGCGATCATTTCGACGCGCTGGTGATCTCGGAAGAGGTCGGCGTGCCGAAACCGGATCCGCGTATTTTCGATTATGCGCTGGCGCAGGCCGGCAACCCTGACCGCGATCGCGTCCTGATGGTGGGTGACACCGCAGAGTCAGATATTCTGGGCGGCATGAATGCCGGTCTGTCGACCGTCTGGCTTAACGCGCATGGCCGCGTGAAGCCTGAGGGCATCGAGCCGACCTGGACCGTGACGTCGTTGAACGAACTGGAGCAACTCCTGTGTAAACAATGATTGCCTGCCCCCTGTTGATGGGTAAAATAGCCGCAATTTTGTATTCCATGATGCGTGGCGTGCTGCCGCGCTTATATAAGAAGATTTGATTATGACGTTGTCTCCTTATCTGCAAGAGGTGGCCAAGCGCCGCACTTTTGCCATTATTTCGCACCCGGATGCCGGTAAAACGACCATCACCGAGAAGGTGTTACTGTTCGGACAGGCTATCCAGACTGCGGGTACCGTTAAAGGCCGTGGCTCCAGCCAGCATGCAAAATCTGACTGGATGGAGATGGAAAAGCAGCGTGGTATTTCAATTACCACCTCCGTGATGCAGTTCCCGTATCATGACTGCCTGGTGAACCTGCTGGATACCCCGGGCCACGAAGACTTCTCTGAAGATACTTACCGTACCCTGACGGCGGTGGACTGCTGTCTGATGGTCATCGACGCCGCGAAAGGGGTAGAAGACAGGACCCGTAAGCTGATGGAAGTGACCCGTCTGCGCGATACGCCGATCCTCACCTTCATGAACAAACTCGACCGTGACATCCGTGACCCGATGGAACTGATGGATGAAGTGGAAAACGAGCTGAAAATCGCCTGTGCGCCAATCACCTGGCCCATTGGCTGCGGTAAGCTGTTCAAAGGGGTGTATCACCTCTACAAAGATGAAACTTACCTGTACCAGACCGGTAAAGGCCACACCATTCAGGAAGTGCGCATCGTGAAAGGTCTGGACAACCCGGATCTGGACGCGGCTGTTGGTGAAGAGCTGGCCGCGCAGCTGCGTGACGAGCTGGAGCTGGTGAAGGGCGCGTCTCACGAATTCGATAAAGATCTGTTCCTGAGCGGTGAAATCACCCCGGTCTTCTTCGGTACTGCGCTGGGTAACTTTGGCGTTGACCACATGCTCGATGGTCTGGTGGAGTGGGCGCCGCAGCCGATGCCACGCAAAACCGATACCCGTGAAGTCGAAGCGAAAGAAGAGAAATTCACCGGCTTTGTCTTTAAAATTCAGGCCAACATGGACCCGAAACACCGCGACCGCGTGGCCTTTATGCGCGTGGTGTCCGGTAAATATGAAAAGGGTATGAAGCTGCGCCAGGTGCGTATCGGTAAAGATGTGGTGATCTCCGACGCGCTGACCTTTATGGCGGGCGACCGTTCGCACGTGGAAGAGGCGTATCCGGGCGACATTATCGGGCTGCACAACCATGGCACGATTCAGATCGGCGATACCTTCACCCAGGGTGAAATGATGAAGTTCACCGGTATTCCGAACTTCGCCCCGGAACTGTTCCGTCGTATTCGTCTGAAGGATCCGCTGAAACAGAAACAGCTGCTGAAAGGCCTGGTTCAGCTCTCCGAAGAGGGCGCGGTGCAGGTGTTCCGCCCAATCGCCAACAACGATCTGATCGTAGGGGCCGTGGGTGTGCTGCAGTTCGACGTGGTTGTTGCGCGTCTGAAGAGCGAGTACAACGTGGAAGCGATTTATGAATCAGTGAACGTGGCGACCGCGCGCTGGGTTGAGTGTTCTGACGTGAAGAAATTCGAAGAATTTAAGCGTAAGAATGAAGTTCAGCTGGCGCTGGATGGCGGTGATAACCTGACCTATATCGCCCCAACCATGGTGAACCTCAACCTGACTCAGGAACGTTATCCTGACGTTCAGTTCCGCAAAACGCGCGAACACTAATCCCCTCTCAGAGCACGGCAGTCGCCGTGCTCTTCTTTAATTCCTGTCTTATTAATCCCTTGCGGAATGTTCTTAATTCACTGCATTTTCGCGCTTTTTGCACGTTTTTTACCCGAATCTGAAAGCGGCTCTGTGAGAGTGATCTATATTTAACTCAGTGTTTAGCACCGGGCGTGGATAAATTAACTGTTCAATGCATGGCTTTAGGTTATCCATTTCGTCTGCGTGTTTATTCGCAATATATATAACTACTAAGGAAGTATGTAGCCCGAATAACGGGTAAACACAGGAATAGATCGATGAATATGACAAGACTGAAGATTTCTAAAACTCTGCTGGCTGTAACACTGGGTAGCGTTCTGGTTAGCGGCTCCGCGCTGGCGGAAAGCAGCACCATGGATAAAGCACAGTCCACGGCGGATACCGCAGGGCAAAAAATCGATAGCTCTATGAATAAAGTCGGCAATTTCATGGATGACAGCTCAATCACAGCAAAAGTGAAAGCCGCACTGGTGGATGACGAAGCCATCAAGAGCACCGATATTTCCGTGAAGACCGACAAGAAAGTGGTCACGCTGAGCGGCTTTGTCGAAAGCCAGGCTCAGGCGGAACAGGCGGTGAAAGTGGCGAAGGGCGTCGAAGGTGTCGCCTCCGTTAGCGATAAACTGCACGTTCGTGACAGCAAAAACGCGTCGGTGAAAGGTTATGCCGGTGATGCTGCCACCACCAGCGAAATCAAAGCTAAACTTTTAGCAGATGACATCGTGCCGTCCCGTAAGGTGAAAGTGGAAACCACCGATGGTGTGGTACAGCTTTCCGGTACGGTTGATTCTCAGGCGCAAATTGAACGCGCCGAGTCTATTGCGAAAGCCATTGATGGTGTGAAAAGCGTTAAAAACGATCTGAAAGCGAAGTAAATCTGGACCATTCGCCCGTCTGGCTAAATCCGGCGGGCGAAATAAGAACGACTCTGGAAAAACGCCGGTGAGCGACCTGAGCGCTCACGTTTAGCGGCCGACATTAACTATGGTAAAGGAGAAGCTTATGTTTCGTTGGGGCATTATATTTCTGGTTATCGCGTTAATTGCCGCCGCATTGGGCTTTGGTGGTCTGGCAGGTACTGCAGCATGGGCAGCTAAAATTGTCTTCGTTGTCGGTATTATTCTGTTCCTGGTCAGCCTGTTTACGGGACGTCGACGTCCGTAGCAAACGCAATATTCTGTCAACAAAGAAAAGCCAGTCACTGCGACTGGCTTTTTCTTATTTGCGTTGCCGGCCGGGTGCGTTACTGTGGTGTTATAAAATAATCAAAACAGGAAAGCAGAGGTGGGGCAACGAATTCCCGTTACGCTCGGCAATATTGCGCCGCTGACGTTAAAGCCGTTTCGCGCAGGCCAACTCGCGCTCGTTTGCGAGGGAGGCGGACAGCGCGGTATTTTCACCGCTGGCGTGCTGGATGAATTTATGCGCGCGCAATTCAACCCGTTTGACCTGTACTTCGGCACGTCTGCCGGGGCGCAAAACCTCTCTGCTTATGTCTGTAACCAGCCTGGCTACGCGCGCAAGGTCATCATGCGCTACACCACGGCAAAAGAATTTTTTAATCCGCTGCGCTTTGTGCGCGGTGGCAACCTGATCGACCTCGACTGGCTGCTGGAGTCGACCTCCAGCCAGATGCCGCTGGCCATGGACACCGCCGCCCGCCTGTTTGATAGCGGTAAAGAATTCTGGATGTGCGCCAGCCGGGGGGATGACTATTCGCCAGGCTATTTTTCTCCTCAGAAGGAGAACTGGCTGGATATCATTCGCGCCTCCAGCGCCATTCCCGGTTTTTATCGTACCGGTGCGCTACTGGATGGCATTAGCTATCTGGACGGGGGCATCAGTGACGCGGTACCGGTGCAGGAAGCTGCCCGGCGCGGGGCGAAAACCATTGTGGTGATCCGTACCGTGCCATCGCAAATGTATTACACCCCGCAGTGGTTTAAGCGGATGGAACGCTGGCTGGGTGACAGCAGTCTGCAGCCGCTGGTGAATATCGCGAAGCAGCATGAAACCACCTACGGCGCGATGCAGCGTTTCATTGAAAAACCGCCGGGTAAACTGCGTATTTTTGAAATTTATCCCCCTAAGCCGCTGCTGAGCATGGCGCTCGGCAGCCGCATTCCTGCGCTGCGCATGGATTACAAAACGGGTCGGCTATGCGGACGCTACTTCCTGGCGACGGTGGGAAAAATGCTGGCGGAGCAACCGCCGCTTCACCGGCATAAACGCATTATTACGCCGCCTGCGATAGTCGCCAACGACGCCCTGACGAAGCCGCTGGTGGATATCCCGCAGGCGAATGACGCTTTATTAGATAACGAGGATCTGGCGTGACGCACCGCTTTGTTGATACCCACTGCCACTTCGATTTTCCGCCGTTTACAGGGGATGAAGCGCAAAGCATTGCGAAAGCCGCCGAGGCAGGCGTTCAGGCCATTATTGTGCCTTCAGTTGAAGCGGCTTATTTTTCCCGCGTGCTGGCGCTTTCCGCACAACACCCCGCGCTCTTTGCCGCGCTTGGCCTGCATCCGATCGTGATTGAGCGACATCTTGACGAGCATATTGAGAGGCTCGATGAGGTACTGATGACCGCAGGAGATAAACTTGTCGCCATCGGTGAGATCGGCCTCGATCTTTACCGTGAGGATCCGCAGTTTGAGCGCCAGCAGACGATCCTCGACGCGCAGCTCAGGCTGGCGAAGCGTCACGATCTGCCGGTGATCCTTCACTCACGACGCACGCACGATAAGCTGGCAATGCACCTGAAACGCATCGATCTGCCGCGAAAAGGCGTTGTACACGGTTTCTCCGGCAGCCTGCAGCAGGCGCAGCGTTTCATTGAACTGGGCTATAAAATCGGCGTGGGCGGCACCATCACCTATCCACGGGCCAGTAAAACCCGCGACGTGATGGCCCAGCTGCCCTTGTCGGCCCTGCTGCTGGAAACCGACGCACCGGATATGCCGCTGAACGGTTTTCAGGGGCAGCCGAATCGCCCGGAACAGGCGGCGCGCGTGTTTAGCTCCCTTTGTGAACTGCGAAAAGAGCCTGAAGAGGTGATTGCCGATGCGCTGCTGGAGAATACGCGGTCAGTATTTGGCATCACGCTATAGATACAACGCCGGACGGATCACCGTTATCTTCTGTTTTTCCAGCGCCTGCGCCAGCGGTTCAACGTCTTCTGGCGTGGCGCTGCGCCAGGACGCCGCCTCACCGTAAACGCCCTGTCCATGAAACGCGTTAATGCGCACTGGCACATTTCCAAGCCCATGGATAAACGTCGTCAGCGGCTTGAGCTGTTCCAGATAGTCACACTGCTCCGGAATGACCAGCAGACGGAGTTCCGTCAAACGATGACGTTCTGCCAGCCAGCGAATGCTTTGCTTGATCAGCGGGTTATCGCGCCCGGTCAGGAAGCGGTGGCGTTCGTTTCCCCACGCCTTGAGATCCAGCATCGCGCCATCCAGTACCGGCAGCAGCTTTTGCCAGCCGGTTTCACTTAACAGACCGTTGCTGTCGACCAGGCAGGTGAGATGGCGCAGGGCAGGATCGGCTTTGATCGCGGTGAACAGCGTGACTAAAAAGGGTAATTGCGTCGTGGCTTCACCGCCACTCACGGTGATGCCTTCAATAAATGGCGCTGCTTTGCGGATCTGCGCGAGGATCTCCTCCACGCTCAGGCGGTGTGCCATGGGCGTCGCCTGCTGCTGGCACAGGTGCAGACAGGTATCGCACTGCTGACAGTGACTCTCCTGCCACCAGACGCGTCCGGCCTGAATGCTAAGGGCTTCATGAGGGCAGTGGGGAACGCAGTCTCCACAGTCGTTGCAGCGGCCGATCGTCCACGGATTGTGGCAGGTTTTGCAGCGCAGGTTGCAGCCCTGCAGGAACAGGGCCAGCCGGCTGCCCGGCCCGTCCACGCAGGAAAAAGGAATGACCTGACTAACTAAAGCGCATCTGCTGTTCATGGCTTATCACGCGTGGCTGACGTTCCAGAATACGGGTATTGCGCGCGGCCTCTTCACCCAGCCACGTGGTATTGGTTCTCGAACCTGCTTCCCGGTATTTCTCCAGATCCGATAATCGCACCATATAGCCGGTCACGCGGACCAGATCGTTACCCGCGACGTTGGCCGTAAATTCCCGCATGCCCGCGTTGAACGCGCCGAGACAGAGTTGAGCCACCGCCTGGGGATTCCGTTTTACCGTCTCATCCAATGTCAGTATGTCGCTTATCCCGGCATGATAGTGCTGGTGATGAGGGGCCACGGCCAGCAGGTGGCTGATGGGATCCGGCTCGTCGCCGTAGGGCAGACGCGCGCCCGGCGTGGTACCCGAATCAGAGCTGATCCCCGACTGCGCATGCAGCATCGCGCGCTGCTTCCAGCCATGTTTCACCGGCGTATGTTCAACAAACGCCGCCAGCTGTTCACTGATGCGATAGCCCAGCGCGTTGGCCTGCTCATCTTTGCCGTAACGCCCTGCGATACCTGCTTTTTCACAGAGCGCATTGACCGCTTCCGCGAGGCCGTACAGGCCAAACATGGGCACAAACCGATCGGCATCAATCAGCCCCTCTTTCACCAGGAAGCTATTCTCAAAGAAGCCGGACTGTTGATACAGAAAATCGCAGCGGGCATCGATGATGGCGATCTGCTGCTGGCAGTAGTGGGGAAGCGTACGGGTGAAAAAATCGTCGAGGGAGGTGCTGTGTTCGGCAATGGCTTTGAGGTTGAGGCGCACCAGGGTACTGCCGCCGCCAGCCAGCGGCAGGGAGTTGTAGCAACTCACGACACCGTAACGGCCTTTTGTGAAAATTTTATCATTCACCGGGCCATTCGAAATATGCGGTTTGCTGCATTCGCAAATGTTTTTAGCGACCGCATGCAGCAGATCGTCAGGCGTGATCGCCGGGTCATAAATAAACGTCAGATTCGGTGCGACCTGCTTCAGCTCGGCATCAGCGCGTAAAATGGCGCGCGTGACGGGCGTATCTGCCGGGCCGATATTGGCGTGCATAAAGGCGTCGGGCAAGGTGCGGTCGAGGTAACGCCAGAAACGTTTTATTCGAATATCGATTTCGTCTTGTGTTAGAATTCTAACATACGGTTGCAGAAGTGCATCGAGATGGCCGAGATAGACCGGCATCGATGTGACGGACGGAACATGGTGGTAGAGGATGGTTAACAGCGAGAGGGCGTCATCAAGATCTTTCGCCCCCTCAAGCTCCAGCCACTCTGAACCGTTAGCCAGAAATGTTGC
Organism: Enterobacter sp. WCHEn090032; assembly: GCF_003986875.1. Taxonomy (NCBI): domain Bacteria; kingdom Pseudomonadati; phylum Pseudomonadota; class Gammaproteobacteria; order Enterobacterales; family Enterobacteriaceae; genus Enterobacter; species Enterobacter sp. WCHEn090032. The sequence goes on along the minus strand of NZ_RXRN01000023.1, from coordinate 12,497 downwards.
GTAATCCGGCAGAACATAACGGGGTTTGTAGGGCGCGTGGCCTTCGAACATGTCGCAAATAAACCCCTCGCCCAGCGCGGCTCTGGCAGCCTCTGGTAGTGCCGGATAAGGCAGATTGTTTTCCGCTTCCAGCGCCAGAAAATGCCGTTTTTGTTCGGGGGTTAACACCGGACTGGTCACAATGTGCTGGCAACGTTGTTGCAGGGCGTCGGGGCTGGCGTGGGACATGTTCGCTTCCTTCAATGTTCTGCGGATGATGAACGGATTGTAGGAAGCCGGCCCGTCAGGGCTTTTGATCTGACAGGGGGAATCGCTGTTTTAGCCGACGATTTCCGTACTAAAGTTTGAAGAAGATCTCATTACAGTAATGCAAATTTGCACGTAGTTTTCATTAACTGTGATGAATGTCGAAGTGTGGATGCGGGTAGATGTTAGAATACTCACAGACCCGCAAGGTAAAATTGATACGGCACTGCCGTTGGAGAATGTTATGACCGATTTAACTGCAAGCAGCCTGCGCGCGTTGAAACTGATGGACCTGACCACCCTGAACGATGACGACACCAATGAAAAAGTCATCGCCCTGTGCCATCAGGCGAAAACGCCCGTCGGTAACACTGCAGCCATCTGTATCTACCCGCGCTTTATCCCGATTGCCCGTAAGACGCTGAAAGAGCAGGGTACCCCGGACGTGCGCATTGCAACCGTGACTAACTTCCCGCACGGCAACGACGATATTGAGATTGCGCTGGCAGAGACCCGTGCGGCGATTGCTTACGGCGCAGACGAAGTTGACGTGGTCTTCCCGTACCGTGCGCTGATCGCCGGCAACGAGCAGGTGGGCTTTGACCTGGTGAAAGCCTGTAAAGAGGCCTGCGCGGCGGCAAACGTGCTGCTTAAGGTGATTATCGAAACCGGCGAGCTGAAAGAAGAAGCGTTGATCCGTAAAGCTTCTGAAATCTCCATCAAAGCCGGTGCCGATTTTATCAAAACCTCAACCGGTAAAGTGCCGGTGAACGCGACCCCGGAAAGCGCACGCATCATGATGGAAGTGATCCGCGATATGGGCGTGGAAAAAACCGTGGGCTTCAAACCGGCGGGCGGTGTGCGTACCGCTGAAGATGCACAGACATTCCTCGCCATTGCAGATGAACTGTTCGGGGCTGACTGGGCTGATTCCCGTCACTACCGCTTCGGCGCGTCAAGCCTGCTGGCCAGCCTGCTGAAAGCGCTGGGACACGGCGACGGCAAGAGCGCAAGCAGCTACTGAGTTTGAATTGCCGGGTGGCGCTACGCTTACCCGGCCTACCCGGATCGTGGTCGGGTAAACCGTACCCGCCACCCTTCACCCGATTCCTCATGGGGGTTACCGTGTTTCTCGCACAAGAAATTATTCGTAAAAAACGTGATGGTCATGCATTAAGCGACGAAGAGATTCGCTTCTTTATCAACGGCATTCGTGATAACACCATCTCTGAAGGGCAGATTGCGGCCCTGGCGATGACCATCTTCTTCCACGATATGTCGATGCCCGAGCGTGTCTCGCTGACCATGGCAATGCGAGATTCAGGAACCGTTCTGGACTGGAAGAGCCTCAATCTTAACGGTCCGATTGTCGACAAACACTCTACCGGCGGCGTAGGCGATGTGACGTCGCTGATGCTCGGCCCAATGGTAGCCGCCTGCGGCGGTTACATTCCGATGATCTCCGGACGCGGCCTGGGCCACACCGGCGGTACGCTCGACAAACTGGAAGCCATTCCGGGCTTCGATATCTTCCCGGATGACAATCGCTTCCGCGACATTATTAAAGACGTTGGTGTGGCGATTATCGGCCAGACCAGCTCACTTGCTCCGGCAGACAAACGTTTCTACGCCACCCGCGATATTACCGCGACCGTTGACTCCATCCCGCTGATCACCGCCTCTATCCTGGCGAAGAAACTGGCGGAAGGTCTGGATGCGCTGGTGATGGACGTGAAGGTGGGCAGCGGTGCGTTTATGCCAACCTATGAACTCTCTGAAGCGCTGGCCGAAGCGATCGTTGGCGTCTCCAACGGCGCAGGCGTGCGCACCACCGCGCTCCTGACGGACATGAACCAGGTGCTGGCCTCCAGCGCCGGTAACGCAGTTGAAGTGCGTGAAGCGGTGCAGTTCCTGACGGGTGAATACCGTAACCCGCGCCTGTTCGACGTCACCATGGCGCTGTGCGTGGAGATGCTGATCTCCGGCAAGCTCGCCAAAGACGACGCCGAAGCGCGCGCGAAGCTGCAGGCGGTGCTGGACAACGGCAAAGCGGCGGAGATCTTCGGCCGCATGGTTGCCGCGCAGAAAGGCCCGACAGACTTCGTCGAAAACTATGCGAAGTACCTGCCAACCGCGACGCTCAGCAAAGCGGTGTATGCCGACAGTGAAGGATTTGTCTCCGCCATGGACACCCGTGCGCTGGGTATGGCGGTGGTCTCGATGGGCGGCGGTCGTCGTCAGGCCTCAGACACCATTGATTACAGCGTTGGCTTTACCGATATGGCCCGCCTGGGCGACAGCGTTGACGGCCAACGTCCGCTGGCGGTGATCCACGCGAAAGACGAAGCCAGCTGGCAGGAAGCGGCGAAAGCGGTGAAAGCGGCCATTGTGCTCGATGACAAAGCGCCAGAAACCACACCGACGGTCTATCGCCGTATCACCGAATAGCGGTATACTGATCTGATCGATAATTTTTGAAGCACTACGTACGGAGAACAATTATGAAACGTGCATTTATTATGGTGCTGGACTCATTCGGCATCGGCGCAACCGAAGATGCAGAACGTTTTGGTGACGTGGGTTCCGATACCATGGGTCACATCGCGGAAGCCTGTGCAAAAGGCGAAGCGGACAACGGTCGTAAAGGCCCTCTGACTCTACCCAACCTGACCCGCCTCGGCCTGGTCAAAGCGCATGAAGGTTCTACCGGCAAAATCGCCGCCGGTATGGACGGCAACGCGGAAGTGGTGGGTGCCTACGCCTGGGCGCACGAACTCTCTTCCGGTAAAGACACCCCGTCAGGGCACTGGGAAATCGCCGGTGTGCCGGTGCTGTTCGACTGGGGTTATTTCTCCGATCACGAGAACAGCTTCCCGCAGGAACTGCTGGATAAGCTGGTGAAGCGTGCCAATCTGCCGGGCTACCTCGGTAACTGCCACTCCTCCGGTACCGTGATTCTGGACGAGCTGGGCGAAGAGCACATGAAGACCGGCAAGCCGATTTTCTACACCTCTGCTGACTCCGTGTTCCAGATTGCCTGCCACGAAGAAACGTTTGGCCTGGATAAACTCTACGAGCTGTGCGAAATCGCCCGTGAAGAGCTGACCGAAGGCGGCTACAACATTGGCCGCGTTATCGCGCGTCCGTTTATCGGCGACAAAGCGGGTAATTTCCAGCGTACCGGTAACCGTCATGACCTGGCCGTTGAGCCACCGGCGCCTACGGTGCTGCAGAAGCTGGTTGATGAAAAAGGCGGTCACGTGGTTTCCGTGGGTAAAATCGCGGATATTTACGCCAACTGCGGTATCACGAAGAAAGTGAAAGCGACCGGTCTGGATGCGCTGTTTGATGCCACCATCAAAGAGATGAAAGATGCGGGCGACAACACCATCGTCTTCACCAACTTCGTGGACTTCGACTCCTCCTGGGGTCACCGTCGCGACGTAGCGGGTTATGCAGCCGGTCTGGAGTTGTTTGACCGCCGTCTGCCGGAGTTGATGGAGCTGGTAGGAGAAGATGACATTCTGATCCTGACCGCGGACCACGGCTGTGACCCAACCTGGACCGGTACCGACCACACCCGTGAGCACATTCCGGTGCTGGTGTACGGTCCGAAAGTGAAACCCGGTTCGCTCGGTCACCGTGAAACCTTCGCGGATATCGGCCAGACTATCGCGAAATACTTTGGTACGTCTGACATGGAATATGGCAAGGCCATGTTCTGAATGATGTTGGGTGCGGCCTGATGCCCTCACCCCAACCCTCTCCCACAGGGAGAACAGAATGTAGGCCGGGTAAGGCGTAGCCGCCACCCGGCAAAAACAACAATGTAAAAGGAACTGAAGATGGCAACTCCTCACATTAATGCAGAAATGGGTGATTTCGCTGACGTCGTATTGATGCCGGGCGACCCGCTGCGCGCGAAGCACATTGCAGAAACTTTCCTCGAAGACGTGCGTGAAGTGAACAATGTTCGCGGCATGCTGGGCTTCACCGGGACCTACAAAGGCCGCAAAATCTCTGTAATGGGCCACGGTATGGGTATCCCGTCCTGCTCTATCTACACCAAAGAGCTGATCACCGACTTCGGCGTGAAGAAAATCATCCGCGTCGGCTCCTGCGGTGCGGTGCGCATGGACGTTAAGCTGCGTGACGTGGTAATTGGTATGGGTGCCTGCACCGATTCCAAAGTTAACCGTATGCGTTTTAAAGATCATGACTTCGCGGCGATTGCCGACTTCGGCATGGTGCGTAACGCGGTTGACGCGGCAAAAGCGCTGGGCGTGGACGCGCGCGTGGGTAACCTGTTCTCCGCTGATCTGTTCTATGCACCAGACGGCGGCGAGATGTTCGACGTGATGGAAAAATACGGCATCCTGGGCGTGGAAATGGAAGCGGCGGGCATCTACGGCGTCGCGGCTGAGTTCGGTGCGAAAGCGCTGACCATCTGCACCGTGTCTGACCACATCCGTACCCACGAGCAGACCACCGCTGCCGAGCGTCAGACCACCTTTAACGATATGATCAAAATCGCGCTGGAATCTGTTCTGCTGGGCGATAAAGAGTAAGCGCTGTTGTGCCGGGTGGCGGCTTCGCCTGACCCGGCCTACGGTTTTCCAGGCCCGCTAAGCGTAGCGCCAGCGGGCTTTTTTACTAGCGCACGGCCTGTGCAATCCACGCTGACAACTCCCGCAGCTCATTTTCCTGCTCCGGGAAATCCCCAATCAACGCGTCACATTCCTGCTGCAGCATATCCGCCCGGTACAAACAGCCCTGTAAACGTTCCGCGAGCGCTTCCAACGGCGCCGGATTCAGACTGTCCGTAAACACCTGCGTACGGGTGATATGCCCTTTCTCGACATCAAAGTGCAGTTCCACGCCGCCCCAGGTAAAACGCTCGTCCAGCAGGTGAGAGAAGGCCGGTGCCTGGCCGAAGTTCCACTCCCAACTGCTCTGGCGGGCAAACGTTTCTGCAAAATTTGGCAGGTCCGGCGTCTTATCCGGCGAAATGAGTTCAGCTTCCACGCGCTCGCCGTAATGCGCGAAGAACGCCTCGCGCACGGCCTCACAGATTTGCTCATGGGTAATGCCCGGCAGCAGCTCGACCAGGTTCGCCACGCGGCCGCGCACGGAGGTAATTCCCTTCGCCTGCAGCTTTTTCTTGTCGGGATTCAGGTAGTTCGCCAGCCGACTGAGATCGGCGTTAAGCAGAAGGGTGCCGTGGTGGAACCCGCGATCCATCGTTTCGCGATAGGCAGAGCCGGATACTTTGCGATCTCCCTCGGGCGTTTTGACCACCAGATCGTTACGTCCGGAAGCTTCCGCCGTCACGCCGAGTGAATTCAGCGCGTTGAGCACAATCGAGGTGGAGATGGTTTTGTCGTATTCCGGTTTACCCGCCATAAAGGTAAAGCAGGTATTGCCCAGATCGTGAAACACCGCGCCACCGCCGCTGCTGCGGCGCGCCAGACGAACATTGTCCTCTTCCATACGCCGCGTGTTGCACTCTTTCCACGGGTTTTGCGCGCGGCCAATAACCACCGTATCGGCGTTGCGCCAGAGAAACAGGACGCGCTGGGTAGCGGGCATCTGGCGGAAGATGCACTCTTCAACCGCGAGATTAAACCAGGGATCGTAAGAGTCAGAGATAAGCAGGCGTAACGTCGTCATGGCAGAGTTCCTTTTCCGAATCATCCGCCTACTTTATCACTATTCTTTCTTCTCGCTCTCTTCGTCTTCGGGAACGGATTTGCTGGCGGTCAGCAGGAACGGGGATTGCTGCCAGCGCGAGCGTTTGCCCCGAAGCAGGGTGCGTGCGAGAACCACACCAATGGCGAGCGAAAGCAGCAGCATCAGGCGCAGAATGTTGGTGGTGTTATCGACCTGCTTGGCTTCGGTTGGCAAAGTATGCGTATCAAGGGTCAGGCGCAGATAGCCCAGCGGACCATTCTTTCCCTGAATGGGTTCGACAATCTGCTGGTTGAAATAGCCGCCGGCTTTTTTACCGTCCAGCGCAAGCCTGTCGCGTACGTCGACATGTTCGCCCGCGCGGGCAATCAGGTCGCCTTGCTCATCATAGACACCGGCATCCAGAATACGGCTGTTTTCCGTCAGCAGACGTAAAACCTGGCCTATACGTTTTTCGTCCGGCGTTTCGGTACGCATGGACGGCGCAATATTAAACGTTACCTGGCGTGCCAGCGTGCGGGCCAGCTCTTCAAACTGCGGATTGCGTTGCCGTTGATGATTCTGGCTGAACCACGACGCCCCTTGCATCAGCACCACTAAGAGTGCGAGACAGGAGAGGACAATCACGGCGCGATGGAGCCGGAATTTCAGTTTTGCGCGAGCCATATTCCACCTGCTGAAAATTTACGGCTTAATGTTGCCAGAAGTGATGGTTACAGGGTAGCCTCATGCGTTATTTTCCCTCTGCAACCTTCCGGCGCGAACGAAATTACAGGAGCTTTAATGCCGAACATTACCTGGTGTGACCTGCCAACGGATGTCTCTTTATGGCCAGGATTGCCGCTCTCTTTAAGTGGCGATGAGGTGATGCCTCTGGATTACCACGCCGGTCGTAGCGGCTGGCTCCTCTACGGACGCGGTCTGGATAAGCAACGCCTGACCCAGTATCAAAGCAAGCTGGGCGCTGCGATGGTTATCGTCGCCGCCTGGTGCGTGGAAGACTACCAGGTCATTCGCCTGGCTGGCTCCCTGACGCAGCGCGCAACGCGTCTGGCGCATGACGCCGGGCTGGATGTCGCCCCGCTGGGGAAAATTCCGCACCTGAAGACGCCGGGTCTGCTGGTGATGGACATGGACTCGACGGCGATCCAGATCGAATGTATCGATGAGATCGCCAAACTGGCGGGCAGCGGTGAGCTGGTAGCGGAAGTGACCGAGCGTGCGATGCGCGGTGAGCTGGACTTCACCGCCAGCCTGCGACAGCGCGTGGCGACCCTGAAAGGGGCCGATGCCAACATCCTGCGCCAGGTGCGCGATGAGCTGCCGCTGATGCCAGGGCTGACGCAGCTGGTGCTGAAGCTGCAGTCCCTTGGCTGGAAAGTGGCGATTGCTTCCGGGGGCTTCACCTTCTTCGCAGATTATCTGCGGGAAAAACTGCATCTGACCACCGTGGTGGCTAATGAGCTGGAGATCATGGACGGTAAACTGACCGGCCAGGTGATCGGCGATATTGTGGATGCCCAGTACAAAGCCAACACCCTGACCCGTCTGGCGGAAAAATATGAGATTCCGGTCGTGCAGACCGTCGCCATCGGGGACGGCGCAAACGACCTGCCGATGATCAAAGCGGCCGGACTTGGCATTGCCTACCATGCCAAACCAAAAGTGAATGAAAAGACGGAAGTGACTATCCGTCATGCTGACCTGATGGGGGTGTTCTGCATTCTCTCCGGCAGCCTTAATCAGAAATAACGAGGTAAACCGTGGCGAAAGCTCCAAAACGCGCATTTGTCTGTAATGAATGTGGTGCGGATTATCCGCGCTGGCAGGGGCAATGCAGCGCCTGTCATGCCTGGAACACCATCACCGAAGTGCGTGGTGTGGCGGCTTCGCCGAGCGTGGCGCGCAACGAACGCCTGAGCGGCTATGCGGGTAATGCCGGTGTGGCGAAAGTACAAAAGCTTTCGGACATCAGTCTTGAAGCGTTGCCGCGCTTCTCCACCGGCTTCAAAGAGTTTGACCGCGTGCTCGGCGGCGGCGTGGTGCCGGGCAGCGCCATTCTTATCGGCGGTAACCCTGGCGCGGGTAAATCGACTCTGCTGCTGCAAACCCTCTGCAAACTCGCCGAACAGATGAAAACCCTGTACGTCACGGGCGAAGAGTCGCTGCAGCAGGTGGCGATGCGCGCGCACCGTCTGGGTCTGCCCACGGGCAACCTGAACATGCTGTCAGAAACCAGTATCGAGCAGATCTGTATGATCGCCGAAGAAGAGCAGCCGAAGCTGATGGTGATCGACTCCATCCAGGTGATGCATATGGCGGACATTCAGTCCTCGCCGGGCAGCGTGGCGCAGGTGCGTGAAACGGCGGCCTACCTGACGCGCTTTGCCAAAACGCGCGGCGTGGCAATTGTGATGGTCGGCCACGTCACGAAAGACGGCTCGCTGGCGGGGCCAAAAGTGCTCGAACACTGTATCGACTGCTCCGTAATGCTCGACGGCGACGCTGACTCCCGTTTCCGTACCCTGCGCAGCCACAAAAACCGCTTCGGGGCGGTGAACGAACTGGGCGTGTTTGCCATGACCGAACAGGGGCTGCGTGAAGTCAGCAACCCGTCGGCCATCTTCCTGAGTCGTGGCGATGAAATCACCTCCGGCAGTTCGGTGATGGTGCTGTGGGAAGGGACGCGCCCGCTGCTCGTCGAAATTCAGGCGCTGGTCGATCACTCGATGATGGGCAACCCGCGGCGCGTGGCGGTCGGTCTGGAACAGAACCGTCTGGCGATCCTGCTGGCGGTGCTGCACCGTCATGGCGGGCTGCAGATGGCGGATCAGGACGTTTTCGTTAACGTGGTCGGCGGCGTCAAAGTCACTGAGACCAGCGCGGACCTGGCGCTGCTGCTGGCGATGGTCTCCAGCCTGCGCGACCGACCGCTGCCGCAGGATCTGGTCGTCTTCGGCGAAGTGGGCCTCGCCGGGGAAATCCGTCCGGTGCCCAGCGGGCAAGAGCGTATCTCCGAGGCGGCAAAACACGGTTTCCGCCGGGCTATCGTTCCGGCCGCTAACGTGCCGAAAAAAATCCCGGAAGGGATGCAGGTATTTGGCGTGAAAAAACTCGCAGATGCGTTAAATGTCTTTGACGACTTATAATTACGTATTCGATTTTGCAGGAGGCACCGTAATTTATGTCATCATTTGACTACATCAAAACCGCAATCCGTCAGAAGGGCTGCACGCTGCAGCAGGTGGCGGACGCCAGCGGTATGACCAAAGGCTACCTTAGCCAGCTGCTGAACGCCAAAATCAAAAGCCCCAGCGCGCAGAAGCTGGAAGCGCTGCACCGCTTTCTGGGGCTTGAATTTCCGCGTATGCAAAAGAACATCGGCGTGGTGTTTGGCAAGTTTTACCCGCTGCATACCGGGCATATCTATCTGATCCAGCGCGCCTGTAGTCAGGTGGATGAACTGCATATCATCATGGGGTACGACGAAACCCGCGATCGCCAGCTGTTTGAGGACAGCGCCATGTCGCAGCAGCCGACGGTGCCGGACCGCCTGCGCTGGCTGCTTCAGACCTTCAAGTATCAGAAAAATATTCGCATTCATGCTTTCAATGAAGAGGGCATGGAGCCCTATCCGCACGGCTGGGACGTGTGGAGCAACGGCATCAAGGCGTTTATGGAAGAGAAGGGCATTGCTCCGAACTGGATTTACACCTCTGAAGCGTCCGACGCGCCGCAGTTCCGCGAGCATCTGGGCATTGAAACGGTGCTTATCGATCCGAAGCGCACCTTTATGAACATCAGCGGGGCGCAGATCCGCGAAAACCCGTTCCGCTACTGGGATTACATCCCGACTGAGGTGAAGCCGTTCTTTGTGCGCACCGTCGCGATCCTGGGCGGCGAGTCGAGCGGGAAATCAACGCTGGTCAACAAGCTGGCGAATATCTTCAACACCACCAGCGCCTGGGAGTACGGACGCGATTATGTCTTCTCCCATCTGGGTGGGGATGAGATGGCCCTGCAGTATTCCGACTACGATAAAATCGCGCTTGGGCATGCCCAGTACATTGATTTCGCGGTGAAATACGCCAACAAGGTGGCGTTTATCGATACCGATTTCGTGACCACGCAGGCGTTCTGTAAAAAGTACGAAGGGCGCGAACACCCGTTCGTGCAGGCGCTGATTGATGAATACCGCTTTGACCTGGTGATCCTGCTGGAAAACAACACCCCGTGGGTCGCCGATGGCATGCGTAGCCTTGGCAGCTCCGTGGACAGGCGTGAGTTCCAGACCATGCTGGTGGATATGCTCAGGGAGAACAACGTGGAGTTTGTGCATGTGGAAGAGTCGGATTACGACTCCCGTTTCCTGCGCTGCGTCGAGCTGGTGAGGGAGATGATGGGGGAGCAGGGATAAAAAACTTCCCCCCTCACCCTGCCCTCTCCCCATAGGGGAGAGGGTAAAGACAGCGCCGTGCGATCCCCTCGCCCCTATGGGTGAGGGCTAGGGTGAGGGGCATCAAACCACTCAGAACTCAACCACCACTTTCCCGCGCATATGCCCGTCCAGCACTTTACGGTGCGCCTCGGTAATGCTTTCCACGCTCAGCCCGTGCAGCGTTTCACTCAGCGAACTTTCCACCACGCCGGTATCCACGAGCTTCGCCACCTCATTTAAGATTTCACCCTGACGCGCCATATCAGCGGTCTGGTACATGCTGCGGGTGTACATAAATTCCCAGTGCAGGGCGGCGGATTTCGATTTCAGCTTGTCCTGGTTCAGCGGATGCGCGTTCTCAACGATGGAACAGATATGCCCCTGAGGCGCAATCAGGTCACTGACCGCATCCCAGTGTCCGTCGGTGTCGTTGAGGATGAAAATATAATCCACAAAGGTGAGTCCCTGTTTCGCCAGCTCGCCTTTCAGGTCGTGGTAGTTCACCACCACATCTGCACCGCGATCGCGACACCACCGGGCGGAATCGTCTCGTGAAGCCGTGGCAATGATCTTCACCTTGCTGTTGTGCTTCGCAAAGGGGATCGCCAGCGATCCCACCCCACCCGCACCGCCGATGATCAGCAGCGTTTTGTCTGCGCCAGCATCCTGAATGTTCAGCCGTTCAAACAGGCCTTCCCACGCGGTGAGTGCGGTCAACGGGAGAGCAGCGGCAGCCGCCCAGCCGAGGCTTGAGGGTTTGTGCCCGACAATGCGCGCGTCAATCAACTGATGGGTGGTGTTGCTGCCTGGACGGGTGATGTCCCCTGCGTACCACACTTCATCCCCCGGTTTGAATCCGGTGACGCCCGTCCCAACGGCTTTGACGATCCCGCTGGCATCCCATCCAAGCACGCGCGGCGCATTCAGCCCGTTTTGGGCCAGGCTTGCATGCACCTTGGTGTCCACCGGGTTAATGGAGACGGCTTTCACCTCCACCAGCAGATCGTGCTCGCCGGGCTGCGGCATTGGCGAAGTGATTTCCATGAAAGTGGAAGGATTTTCTGGGTTAACGGCAATGGCTTTGACTGACATGGTGTGCTCCTCAATGGAATACGTTTTGTTGAGACTAGTCTATTAAGTGGCCATGCGCGTGATAAGATGGACAATCAAGAACTCAGCGTTCGTACAGGATGAACAATCATGTTTAAACAGCTGCAGGATATGGCGCTGTTTGCGCTGGTGGCTGAGATGGGGAGCTTCACTGCCGCAGCGCAGAAAGCCGACCTGCCGAAATCCAGCGTGAGCCAGCGCATCAGCCAGCTTGAACAGCAGGTGGGGATCCGGCTGCTTAACCGCACCACGCGCCGGCTGAATCTGACGTTTGCGGGTGAACACTATCTTGTCCACTGCCGGGAGATGCTGGCGGCCAGCGAGCGGGCGGAGTACGCCATTCAGCGCCTGCGCGAAAACCCAAGCGGGCGGCTTCGCATCACCTGCCCGGCGGGAATTGGTGCGACACTACTGGCGCATATGAACGCCGAATTTCAGCTCCGCTATCCTGACGTTTCGCTCGATGTTTCCATTTCTGACGACGTGCTGGACCTGGTCGAGTCAGGCTTTGACGTGGCATTGCGAACCGGTAAGCCGCAGGACTCCTCTCTGATAGGTCGGATGATCGGCCACTGCCCGCGCTTTATGATGGCCTCACCGGCGTACCTGGCGCGTCAGGAGCCGCTGACGCATCCTCGCCAGCTGGTGGAGCACCGCTGTATTACCCACAAAGCCTGGTCCGAGTGGCTGCTGCAAAGCGCAGGCGAAGATTACCGCTACCTGCCGGATAACGCGCACATGACCGATAATCTGGTATACGCCCGCGAATGTGCGATTGCCGGTGCAGGAATCACGCTGCTTCCGGCATTTTTGCTGGAAGATAAGGTCGAGAAAGGGGCACTGGTGCAGGTGCTGCCGGAATGGCGCGTCGAAGGAAACGACCTGTGGCTGGCCTACCCGAGCCGTAAGCTCAACTCGCCTGCGCTGATGAGCTATATCGACTTTGCAATGCAGTTTGATGAGGTGAAGCGGTATTACGTGGGCGGGTGATTATGTGCGGCCTGATGCCCTCACC